>JBDSBS010000549.1:0-5430 GCA_039921435.1 Planctomycetota bacterium
GGCTGTGGTGGCGGCTTCGCTCGCGGCGTCGGCGGGGGCGCCCACGGCTGCGAGCAGCGCTGCGCGTTCGGGGTCGGGCGTGGGCGCCGCCAGTGGTGACGGCGGTGTGAAGCCCATCGCTCGCAAACGTGCCACGAGCGACGCTGCCAGCCTCTGGACCGCGCCCGTGGATTCGCGCTGCAGGGCCTCGATCGCGGCGAGGTCGGCGCCAAGTTCGCGTCCGGCCATGCCGAGGATCTTCAGTGCCTCGCTGGCCAGCTCGGCATCACCGCCGCGTGCGATCTGTAGCAACTCCGGAATCGCCGCGGCGGCATCGGGCCCGAACCGCGCGAGCGACTGCAGTGCGGCACGGCGAAGGCAGCGATGTGGATGCAACAGGGCGCGACAACCGAGCGCGATGGTGCAGCGCACATCGTCGGGTGCCAGCGCGAGCATCGCTTCGCTGGCGCGCAGCCGGAACTGGTCGTCGATGGGTGCGACGAAGCCGTTGTGCCGGATCTGGTCCCATCCCCTTGGGGGCCGCTTGCGGTCGAGCAGGCTCGCGCGCAGCAGGTCGATGGCGTCGGGATCCTCGAGTCGCGCCAACGCCTCGGCCGCCACTTCGCGCCCGAACAAGGGGTCCATTGCGAGTACGCGGCGCATCGCAGCGACGTCGTTGCGCTCCGCGGAGACACTGTCGCGCACCATGAGTCGCACCATCGAGGTGACCAGTCTGCCCTGCACGTCGGCATTGGCCAAGGCGACAGCTCCGGCGAACGCCTCGTGCCACGCAGGGTCGCGGGCGTACGGCGCCAGGCTGGCGCGGACCGAGCAAAGCTCGCACACCAGCGGCCCCGGTCGGTCCGCGGCGATCTTGGCCAATGCAGGTGCCAGCGAAGCCGCCTCGTCGCCGAGCAAGTCGATGACGCGCAGCAACGCTCGCATGCGCTCGACCTCGCGCGGCGTCGACGTGTTCCAGGCATCGATCTGTTCCTGCAGCACCGGCACGACCTCGGCGGGCCGTGCGAGCAGGGAGCGTTCGGCGGCCTCGCCGCGCTCGGGGTCACCGAGGTCGCCGAGGTAGCGGAGGTCGCCGACCCCGTGCGCGTGCCGCTGGGGAGGCTGTTCCGTTCCAGGCTGCTGAGACGGCGCGGTTGCGGCGAGCGCCAGCACGACGAGGCAGTATCGCAGCGGCAGCAACGTCGAAAGGGGCCCTGCCGTCATCGCTGCATCGTAACCTGTCTCCTTCGACGTCGCCGCTGCTGGAGTCGGGCAAGCGTCACCAACGCGAACGTGCGCGGGCTGACGTGTTCGATGGCGGTTTCGGCGCTGGGTCAGGCTTGACTCACTCGTCGAGCAGCCGCCGCACGAGCATGTCGAGGTCGTCGCGCGCGCTCACGTCGCGCAAGACGCCGCGCCGGTCGATCAGGAACACGCTGGGGATCGAGCGCACGCCGCAGAAGAAGGCGAGTTCGTGCCAGCCTGGTCGGCCCGCGTCGAACAGCTGGGGCCACGAGATGGCTGGATGCTCGGCTAGGTACCGCGACAGAGCCGCGCGGTCGTGGTCGCAGCTGACGCCGATCACGGCGAGGCCGGCGGCGGCGTAGCGCTCGTGCACGGCGAGCACTTCGGGCAGGGCCGCGAGGCACGGCTGGCACCAGGTCGCCCAGAAGCACACCAGCACCACCTTCCCGCGCAGCGAGGCGGTCGTGAAGTCTTCGCCATCGGCGAGACGGCCAGTGAGTTCGAGTGGCTGACCGAGCAGCCGCTGTGGGCTCGTCGCGGCCATCTCGGCCGCGAAGCGGAGCTGCCGTTCCAGTTGCGCGTCGGTCGTTTGCTCGGCGAGTTGCAGAGCCTCGATCTCGGTCAGATCACCGGCGGTGACGACACATCGCATTGCGCACATGGCGCTCGCGGCGGCAGTGCGCAGGCCTTCGCCGAGTTTCGCGAGTGAGTTGGATCGTTCGTGGTCATGCTCGGCGCCGATCACGACGGCCGCGAGCAGCAGCATGCTCGCTTCGGCATCACCCGCGGCGGCTCGCTCGGCGAGTGGTCGCCGCACGGAGGCATCGCCCAGGACCATGGCGTAGACCAAGAACTCATCCGCGCGGTCGGCAAAAGAGATCTCGGTGCGGTGCTCGCGCAACAACGCGGCGAGGTCGCGCAACACTGGTAACGCAGTGGCTGCCAAGCGTGCCCGCCGGCGTGGATCGCGCAGTGATTCTGGTTCCCGCGGCATGACCTTGTGGAACTCGTCGAGCAGCGCCTGGGCTTGCGCAGCGGGGTCTCGATCTGCGGGGTCTCGGGCTAGGGGCTTGGCGACGAGTCGCCACACCGCGAGCGCACCGATCGCGACCAGGATGCAGGCGACGAGCGTTGTCCACCGGGGCGCGAGACGGTTCGCTTCTGGCAACGATGCCGCGGCCGAGGCGGCATCGACGGCCGCCGCGGCGCGGGCCAGCTTGGTGGCATCCGCTGCCAGCAATCGCGCGCGAAGGTCGGGTGGGCGCTTGCCGCCGATCTGCTCGTCAAGGCACAGGTCCACGAAGAGGTCGTCCGCGTCTGCGTTGCGTGGGGTCGTCACTCGAGGCTCTCCTGCTCGACGCCCGTGCGGCGCAACACACACTGCCTGAGCGCCTCGCGAACGCGGCGCAAGAACGTCTTCACGCCATCGGGGCGCATGCCCAGCGTCGTTGCGATGCTTTCGCGCGAGGCGCCTTTGCCGTAGTGCAGATCGAGCACGTTGCGGGTGCGCTGCTCGAGCGACTGCAGGCAGGCGCGAAGGGCCTCGAGCCAGGCTTCGCCGCCGTCGTCACCCGCGCATTGTCG
The DNA here is from genome assembly GCA_039921435.1 of Planctomycetota bacterium. Taxonomy (GTDB): domain Bacteria; phylum Planctomycetota; class UBA1135; order UBA1135; family UBA2386; genus DASVAL01. The sequence goes on from JBDSBS010000549.1 coordinate 2,809, forward strand.
ACGCGCAGTCTCCGCCAGAGCCAAATCGATGCGCTGCGTTCGCCGCGAGTTCGTGCGCAGGTGCATGCGCCAGAGGTTGTTCACCGCCCCGCGCAACCAGGCCGCCGCCAGTGGATCAGCCCGTTCGGGGATCTGCTTGTGCAGCGCCGCGAGCAACGCCTCTTGCACGAGGTCGTCGGCGACATCGGCTGGGCAACCACACAGGCGCGCATATCGCCAGGTCGCCGTCTGGTGCCGGCGGATCCAGGCGTCGAGTCGCTCGTCGGAGTGGCTGGCGTGGGCTCCGAGTGCCATTTGCATGGTGGTTTGCGCGATGGTCACTCGGCGAGCAGGCGCACGAGCAACTTGTCGAGCTTGTCATGGGCGTCGATGCTGCGCAACACGCCCTTCTTGTCGATGACGAAGAGGCGGGGGATCGCCGTGACGCCGAGCTTGCCGGCCAGCGGGTGCCATCCTTGCTGACCGGGTTCGAACAGCTGCGGCCAGTCGATCTCGGGCCGCGCGGCGAGGAACGCCGTGAGAGCGCCAACGTCGCGGTCCGAACTCACACCGACTACGGCCAACCCCTGTGCCTTGTACTTCGCATGGGTCTTCACGAGATCCGGCAGCGAGCGCACGCAGGGCTGGCACCAGGTTGCCCAAAAGTCGACGAGCACGACCTTGCCGCGCAGCGAAGCCGTGGTGAACGGTTCGCCGCCGACGAGCTTGCCCATGAGTTCGAGCGGCTTGCCGAGCAGTTGTCTTGGGTCGTTCGCCGCTCGTTGCGCAGCCGCCTCGAGCTGGGCAACCAGGTTTTTGTCCGTGGCCCGCTTGGCGAGCAGGTTGGCCTCGGCCTCGGACAAGTCGCCGGCCATCACGAGGCACATCACGACACTCTTTGCAGCCGCACTGGTGGCGAAGGTGTCGTCGGTTGTCGTGGGCTTGCGACTCAGCCCAGCTCCGACTGCATCGATGGCGACAGCCCGTCGCTCGTCGTCCGTGGCTTGAATCGCCGCCGCGCAGTCGAGCATTAGCTTCGCGTTCAGGTCTTTGGTGGTCGCCTGCTGTTGCAGGGGTTCTCGCACGGTCTCGTCATCGAGCACCGCCGCGTAGATGGTGAACTCGAGGCCACGTGCCGCTAGATCACAGTCGGCGTGTTCTCGCACGAAGTCGTGGATCGCACGCAGCACTGGCAACGCAGCCGGCGCCACGGTTCGGCGAATGGAGGCCTGGCGCAGCGTCGCGGGATCGCGCGGCATCACCTTGTGGAACCGGTCGATCAGCGCTTGGACTTGTTGCGCCACGGGCCGCTGCACGGGTGGTTCCGCTGGTCGTTCCGCTGGCGCCGGCGGCGGGTCTTGCGCCGCCAGGGCTCCGGCGGCGGCGAGTGCCACAATGGCTGCGAGTTGGCAGAGCATGCGCGGCTCAGTGAATCAGGAACGAGAAGGAGTCCGTCAGCGTGTACTGCGGATTCGGGCAACCGCCTGGCGCCAGGAAGTCGAGGCCCTGGATCAGGATCTGCAGACCGATGTTCGAAGGCAAAGGCGGGATCGACAACGTGTGGGATGCTCCGCCGACGAGGAAGGAGAACTCGTGGGCGACGGTGCAGTTGCAGAACGGGATGCCGAGCTGCACCAGGCCGTAGCCGACGAACGGGAAGCCTTGCGCGTTCTGCAGGGTCGTGACGACGTTCGTGCCGATCAGGCCGCTGCCGATGCACGTGATGCCGGCCGCGCCGCAACTGTGGGGGAAGCGTTCGAACCCGCTGGCGCGCAACAGCCAGTTGCCCGGCGGAAAGCCCTGGTTCTGCACTGGGGTCAAGAAGCTGTTGCTGGTCACGCTGGCGAAGTTGAACGGACCTGGGTTTGACGGATAGCGGCCGCCCATCCATTGGGTGCCGACCGTGAAGTTGGTGAAGTCGATCGACGAGGGGCCTTGGCCCGAGCTCGCGGGGTAGCTGACGGCGGCGCCGATGAACATGCCGCCGGTCGCGAGGATGGCATTGCCGAGCAGTGCTGTGAGGTCGTACCGCTGCCACTGACCTGTGTGTCCGCCCGTGATGCCGGCCGGAATCGGGATGGTGGCAATCAGCACCGCATCGTTGGGGTTCATGTCGTCGGTCGGATCGTCCCACACGGCGAGTGTGAGCGGGTCGCCGTTGATCGGCACGGTCAGGCCTGGCCTGCCGAACTGGACCTCGATGGATTGGATGGAGGTGAGGCAGTCGATGTAGACCATGGGCACGTAGGTGCCGCCGGTCACCGAACCGATGCCGGCTTCGGCCACACCGTCGCTGTAGTTGGGGCACTGGGCGACGACTCTGGAGATCAGCCCGGTGGAGGTCAGGGCCAGGGTCGTGATGAGAGCGGTCAGGATCGCGCGCATAGGGGGGTTCCTTGGGTGGGGAAAGCACTCTGTCGCGCTTGGCTGCCGGCGGCACGCGAAAGGGTTCGAGAATCTGGCGCGGATCCTGGAGCGCGCCGGGGGCATCCGGCGCGCCTACTCGACGTCGCCGCCGCCCGAATCGAGCAGGCGCTTCAGCCGCGCTTCGTCGAGCTGCACCGTCACAGTCTTCGTCTGTGACGGCACGACCGCACCGGGCGGCAGGCCCTTGGGTTTCTTGACGTGCTTCTTGTGCGTGTA
>JBDSBS010000550.1:0-12540 GCA_039921435.1 Planctomycetota bacterium
CGTTGGCTATGCCGAGCACGCGGGCAGCCGCCTCGGCGATCATGGATTCCTCGTCGGTGCGGATGACCCGCACCGTGACGCGACTCGCGGCCGAAGAGATCACGCCTTCGTTGGCAACGTTGCGCCGCTCGTCGAGCTCGATGCCGAGGAAGCCGAGCCCGAGGCACGTGCGGCTGCGCACCGCCGGCGCGTGCTCGCCGATGCCACCGGCGAACACCAGCGTGTGCAAGCCACCCAAGGCGGCCGCGAACGCACCGATGCACTTCTTGGCCTGGTAGCAGAACAGAGCGATGGCTTCGCCCGCCCTCGCGTCCGTTGCCTCCCGCGCCAGCAGCTCGCGCATGTCCGCGCTGGTGCCGCTCACCCCGAGCAGCCCGGATTCGTGATTGACCATGTGCTGGAACTGCGAGGCGGTCATGCGCTCGGTGCGCGCCAAGTAGCTCACGAGGCCTGGATCCAGGTCGCCCGAGCGCGTGCCCATCGCCAGTCCCGACGTGGGCGTGAAGCCCATGCTGGTGTCGATGCTCTTGCCCGCGAGCACGGCCGCCATGCTAGCACCGCTGCCGAGGTGGGCGAGGATGACGCGACCGGTCGTTGCCGCCGGGTCACCGAGCCGGCGCAGTGCCCGCATCAGGTAGGCGAAGGACAGACCGTGAAAGCCGTAGCGTTCGACTCCCAGTGCCTGGTAGCGACGCGGGATGGGCAGCAAACGCGCGACGGCCGGCATGGTGCGATGGAACGCGGTGTCGAAGCAGACGACCTGCGGCAGCTCGGGATGGCGGCGAGCGAAGGCTTCGAGCAGCTCGATTTCGCGCGGCATGTGCTCGGGATCGTTGGGAGCGATGCGTTTCAGCTCGTCGAGCAGCGGTTGGGTCACGCGCTCTGGCTCACTGTGCTGCATGCCATGCACCAGGCGATGACCCACCGCCCGAATCGTTGCGAAAGCCGGCTGCGCTTCGAGCCAGTCGAGCAGAACGGTGACGGCCTGTTCCTGGGCGAATCCACCTTGGCGCTGCCCATGCGGCGGATTCCGGGTCGGGTCCGTGAACGTCAACGTCGCTTCGGCGCCGATCCACTCGACCCTGCCGTGGAGCCTGCCGTGGAGCGCGCGCTCCACCTTCTCACCGACGTGGAACAGCGCGAACTTGATGGTGGACGAACCGCCGTTGATCGTCAGGATCGTGGGAACGTCCGGTGTCATGGCCTGCCTTGGACGAGCTGCAGATCACCTCGCCGCGGGAGACCCGGCCATGCCGGGCAAGCGCGAAACGCACCGCCCGGAGCGGCCGGTGCTCCGACCGTACTTCGATGCATCATCCGATTTTGCAGCGCGCACTCGCTGAACTTCGCATCGTTCTAGAGGGTGCACGTGAAGCCGGAGTGAGACCGCGGTGAGAACGGCTGGCGCGAACTGCCGACGGCCAACGACCGAAGGAATCTGCGCCAGCAAGACAGTCGCCGCGCCTTGCGAGTCGGTGGCGCGGGGTTCGCTACTTCTGGTTGTTCTGCGGCTTGTCCGTCTTGGCGCCGCTTTCGCACTTCTTGCACAGAGTCGTTGCCTGCGCGAGGTGCGCGCGCAGCGTCTTGCCGGCCTGCTCCAGCGTCGGGCTCAGATCGCCCGAAGCGTAGTTGCCGAATACTTCGACCATGCTGACAGCCTGGGTGTGCAAGCCAACCTGCCCTTGCATGAAGCATTGATCGAAGTCGGCGTCCGTCTTCGCCTCGAGCATCTTCGTCTGCGACTCGAGGCACCGCTTGCTCAGGTCGCGGATCAGCGCGATGTGGTCGAATTCGCCCTGCGCCACTCGGGAGCGAACGCCGCTTGCGTCCGCGGGCTCGCGATCAGCCTTCCCCGAATCATCCGAGCCCTTGCCCGGGACTCGGGCTCCGCTGCCGACCTTTGCGTCGGTGCCAGCAAACGGCCGAAGCTTGAGCTCCAGCTCGGCATGCTCGTCGAGCATCTTCTGAGCGAACTGCTTGACCTCGACATTCTGCGCCTTCCGGACACCGATGCGCGCCAACGCAACCTCGTTGTTGCAACCCGCCATCAACCAACTGGCAAGCAGCTTGTCGGCCTCGGCGACATTGGACTTGGCCTTGACGGCCGGGACCGACGGCGACTGGGTGGACGGCTTGTCCTGGGCCCGCAGCATGAGGGAGGGCAGGAGCGCCACGACACTGAGTACGATCTTCGGATACGACATGAGATTGATCCTTGTGAGGCGCGGGTGGGGCAGGAGACTGGACCCACGCAGCCAGGCGAGACATGGTCGCAAACAACCGAACTTGGCCGTTTCGCGCCATTCTGATAACAAGTCGGATCCTAGATCTCCGGCGTGAAGGTGGACTGAAGGGCGCAGGAAATGCGATTCACGCGCATGCTTCAGGTCTATCAGGGCGGGTCGCAAGTACGACTCGACACCGCCCTGCGGGTGCAAACGCGCCAACGTCGACATGCAGCCGATCTTATGAAGGTCTCACGCTCGCTTCAGGCGCAGTGATTAGTCATGAAGGCCCGTTTCACAGATCGAGACGGACCAACCATGCATATCACCTGGCCAGAGATCGTCGCCGCGCTCGAGCGGCTCGGAAGCAGATCTCCAACGGTGCACCCCGGTCTGCACGACCGCGTGCTGCACCGCCTCTTTCTCGACGGAACGCTGCAAGCGACAACACGGTTGTTGCACAGGGCGTGTGTGCGGCCCAGCGTCGCTCGCCATGGCACGCCACCTGACACACGGATTGCCCGTGACTGACCAGAAGGATCGGCGGTGGTGCAGGCCCTACGCAGCTGGCTCGACTGGCGGCTCGCTCCGACGCTTGACGACCGCCCCCGTGAAAGGAGCCGTCGGCCAGCACCGTGGCAAGGTAACCTCGACTTCACAACCTGTCTGGCTGGCACAACACGGTCACGACACGGACGCCGAGCTTCGTGCTCAATTCGCGGCAGCGCCCGACCGCACCGATGACGAGATCGCTGACGAAGATGGGCACATGCTTGGTCTTGTCCTCGTGCACGAATGGGCTTGCAAGCCGCAAGAATCTGTCGACCAGGTCGGACAAGTGTCGGACCTCGGCGGCCATGCTCTTCGCGATGCCTCGCACTGCCGTCGCGTCCTCGCTGCGAAGGAGCAGCAGGTCCGTCTCCCCGAGCACGCGCGACAGCGGCGTCTTGATCTCGTGAGCGATGGTGCCGACGAAGCGCCCTTGCGGGTTGGCACCCAAGGCAACGTCGTGCAATACGAGACGGCGATCAAAGCCAACAAGTTCGTGGTCGTAGCGCATGGCCCCGCCGCCGAGGTGGCCAAGGCCAAGGAGATCCTCGCCGCGACCCATGTCGCTCCTCATGCCACGCATGAACTCGCCGATCAACCGGTCCCGAGCGTCCTGGTGACGTCCGGTACCTCGAAGGAGACCGCATGATGCAATCCCTCGTCTATCAAGGGGCCGGGCAAGAAGAACTTCGTAGAACATGCGAAGCCGACCATCGAGAAGGCCACGGATGCCATCGTCAAGATCACCAAGACAACCATCTGCGGAACCGATCTGCACATTTTGAAGGGCGACGTCGCCACCTGCACGAGCGGGCGAATCCTCGGTCACGAAGGTGTCGGCATCGTCGAGTCCGTCGGCTCCGGCGTCACGGCCTTCGCACCTGGCGCACGAGTGCTGATCTCGTGCATCACTGCCTGCGGTCGCTGCGACGCCTGTCGCCGCGCGATGTACTCGCACTGTTCGACCGGCGGCTGGATTCTCGGCAACACCATCGACGGCACCCAGGCCGAGTTCGTTCGCGTGCCGCACGCCGACACCAGCCTCTATGCGCTGCCAGACGGCATCGACGAAGAAGATGCCGTGATGCTGAGCGACATCCTGCCAACAGGCCTCGAGTGTGGCGTACTGAACGGCAAGGTGGCGCCTGGCAGCACGATCGCCATCGTCGGATCGGGCCCCATCGGACTCGCCGCACTGCTGACCGCGCAGTTCTACACACCGGCCAAGATCATCATGGTCGACCTCGACGACAACCGGCTCGAGGTCGCGCGCTCGTTCGGCGCAACCGACGCCGTGAACAGCTCCACAGGCAACGCCAAAGAGCAGATCCTCCAGCTCACCGGCGGTCGCGGCGTCGATACCGCGATCGAAGCCGTCGGCATCCCGGCCACGTTCCAACTGTGCACGGAGATCGTCGCGCCCGGCGGCGTGATCGCGAACATCGGCGTGCACGGCAAGAAGGTCGACCTGCATCTCGAGACGCTGTGGTCGCACAACGTGACGATCGCGACGCGACTCGTCGATACGGTCTCGACCCCGATGCTGCTGCGCACGGTGCAGGCCAAGCGCATCGAGCCCAAGCGCCTCATCACCCATCGCTTCAAGTTGCACGAGGTCCTCGCGGCCTACGACACGTTCGGTCAGGCAGCTGCGACGAAGGCGATCAAGGTGATCCTCGAAGCCTGATCACACAACGGTAGCCCGCAGACGCAGCGCATTGCCGATGACAGTCACGGAACGCCGGCCGCGATCGGCACACCGAGTGCGTTGTAGAAGAACGCGAAGAGGTTCTGGCGGATGTTGCGCATTCGTCATGTGCGACAGCCGCGTGGCCCGCACGATGCCGCGCAGGTCGCCTTTCACGAGCGTCACCGAGGCGCTCTCCATGGCGACGTCGGCGCCGGCGCCGGTGCCCATCGCGATGCCGGCAATTTCGACTGCAAACCAGTCGCCGTCGGCGACTGGTTTTGGCAGAATCCGGTCGCCATGGAAGACCAACTCGCGAACGCGATCCGCCAGAAGCTCGGCGACGCCGTGACGTTGCCCTTCCCGCCGCATACGCGCCGGGACGCCGAGGCACCGCCGATCCCTGGCAAGGTGCACGCTGTCATAGGGATGCGCCGAGCGGGCAAGACCACCTTCCTGTTCCAATGCCTCGCCGACCGCCTGGCCCAGGGCGTGGAGCGCGAACGGCTGGTTTACTTCAACTTCGAGGACGAACGGTTGGGCGGGCTGCAGGCCGCGGATCTCGGCGTGATCCTCGACGAGTACTACCGCGCGTTCCCGCAGCATCGGCGCATCAACCGCGTTACGTGGTGCTTCGACGAGATCCAACTCGTCCCTGGCTGGGAGAAGTTCGTCCGCCGAGTGCTCGATGCGGAGAACGTCGAGATCTTCGTCAGCGGTTCGTCGGCGAAGATGCTGAGCCGCGAGGTCGGAACGACGATGCGCGGCCGGGCCCTGGAGACGGTGATCACGCCGTTCAGCTTCCGCGAGTTCGCGCGCGCAGCAGGCAAGGAACCACCGGCGAGTACTCGCCTGCTCGGCGCGCGCGCCGAGTCGACCTTGGCGGCGTGCTTCGACGACTACCTGGCGATCGGCGGCTTTCCCGAGGCCAGCCGCGAGGACCTGCGCGCGCACCACGTGGAGCTGTTGCAGGGCTACGTCGAGAGCGTGTTGTTCCGCGACATTGCGGAACGGCACGGCATCGCCAACCTGGTCGCGCTGCGAGCCTTCGTGCGGCAACTCGTGCAACGGCCCGCGCAGACCTTCAGCGTCACCAAGGCCCACGCGGACTTCCGTTCCCGCGGCATCAGCGTGTCGAAAGAGACGCTGCTCGGCTTCCTCAACCACCTGGAGGATGCGTTCCTCGTGTTCACGTTACCGGTGGCAAGTCGTTCAGAACGGCGCCGCCAGGTCAATCCGCGCAAGCTCTATGTCGCCGACCATGGGCTCGCGGTTGCGTACCTACCGAAGGCAGGCTCGGACCGCGGCCATCACCTCGAGAACATCGTTGGTTGCGAACTGCAGCGTCGCAGTGTGGACCTCGCCTACGTGAAGACGGAGGCCGGCCTGGAAGTAGACTTCCTGGCCACGGCCCGCGACGGCTCGCAGCAGCTGATCCAGGTCGCCAACGACATCCGGGATCCGGCGACCCGGGAGCGGGAACTGCGGGCGCTGGCGGATGCGGCGGCGACTTACCCGGATGCCGGGCAGCTGTTGCTGATCGGTGGCGAGGCGCCGCGCTCAGCGGTGATTCCAGAGACGGTTGAGGTGGAGATGGTGTGGCGGTGGTTGTTGGAAGTGCCGGGCGGAAGCCGGTGAGCGCGATCGGTGACACGCCCCACGCTCGTCGCCATCGAAACGCAGCAACTCACACATCAGTACCCCGCAGACGCAGCGCATTGCCGATGACGGTCACGGAACTGAAGCTCATCGCGGCGGCGGCGATCATCGGCGACAGCAGCATGCCGAATACCGGATAGAGCACGCCGGCCGCGATCGGCACTCCGAGTGCGTTGTAGAAGAACGCGAAGAACAGGTTCTGGCGGATGTTGCGCATCGTCATGTGCGACAGCCGCGTGGCCCGCACGATGCCGCGCAGGTCGCCTTTCACGAGCGTCACCGAGGCACTCTCCATGGCGACGTCGGCGCCAGTGCCCATCGCGATGCCGACATCGGCCTGGGCAAGCGCTGGCGCGTCGTTGACGCCGTCGCCCGCCATCGCGACGCTGTGCCCCTCGTTCTGCAGCTTCTTGATCGCCTCGATCTTCTGGTCGGGCAGCGCCTCGGCGATGACGTCGTCGATGCCGAGGTTCCGGGCCACGGCGTTCGCAGTCGCCTTGTTGTCGCCGGTGAGCATGACGATGCGCAGGCCCTGCTCGTGCAACGCTTGGATCGCGGCGGGCGTGCTGGCCTTGATCGGATCGGCGACACTAATGAGGCCCGCGGGCTTGCCATCGATGGCGACGAACATGACCGTTTGCCCTTCGGCGGCCAGCTTGTGGGCGGTGGCGGCGAGCGTGCCGAGGTTGAGGCCGAGCTCGGTCATCAGCGCGCGGTTGCCGAGTGCCACGCTGCGACCGTCAACCGTGCCGCGCACACCCTTGCCACTCAGGCTCTCGAAGTCCACGGCGTCCCCGAGCGTCACGCCGCGCTCTTCACTGCCCCTGACGATCGCTGCGGCGAGCGGATGTTCGCTGCCGCGTTCGAGTGAAGCAGCGAGCCGCAGCAGCGTCTGCTCGTCGAAACCCTCGCCGGGCACGACGGACGTCACCTCAGGCTTGCCCTCGGTGAGGGTGCCGGTCTTGTCGACGACGAGGATGTCGACCTTGCGCAGGACTTCGATGGCCTCTGCGTTGCGGAAGAGCACGCCGATCGTGGCACCCTTGCCCGTGGCCACCATGATCGACATCGGGGTCGCGAGGCCGAGCGCGCAGGGGCAGGCGACGATCAGCACGGCGACGGCAGCGATGAGTGCATGCGCCATGCGGGGCGCGGGACCGACGAGGCTCCAGACGAGGAACGTGACGACGGCGATGCCGAGCACGGTGGGCACGAACCACGCCGAGACCTGGTCCGCCAGTTTCTGGATGGGAGCCCGGCTGCGCTGGGCTTCGGCCACCATCGTGACGATGCGCGCCAGCAGCGTCTCGGCGCCGACCTTCTCGGCGCGCATGACCAGCGAGCCGGTGCCGTTCACGGTTGCGCCCACCAGGCGATCGCCGACGTGCTTCTCCACCGGCATCGACTCGCCGGTGACCATCGACTCGTCGATCGCCGAGGCGCCTTCGAGCACGACGCCATCGACGGGAACCTTCTCACCCGGACGCACCCGCAAGCGATCGCCGGCCACGACGGCCTCGAGCGGCACGTCGTCTTCCGCGCCGCCGTCGCCGAGCCGCCGCGCGGTCTTCGCGGCCAGACCGAGAAGCTTCTGGATCGCGGTGCCCGTGGCGCTGCGCGCGCGCAGCTCGAGCACCTGGCCCAACAAGACGAGCGTGACGATAACGGCCGCCGCCTCGAAGTAGACTGCGACCACGCCACCCTCACCGCGGAACGCGGCGGGGAAGATGCCCGGCACCAGCGCCGCCGTGAGGCTGTAGACGAATGCCACGGCCACGCTGATGCCGACCAGCGTGAACATGTTCAGGCTCTTGTTGCGCACCGACTCGACCGCGCGCACATAGAACGGCCAGGCCGCCCACAGACAGATCGGAGTCGCCAGCAGCAACTCGAGCAGCGTGCGCCCCTGACTCGACAGCAGTTGCGAGACAGGTTGGCCGGGCAGCATGTCGCCCATCTCGACCAGGGCGAGCGGCAGCGTGATCGCGGCGGAAACCCAGAACCGGCGGCGCATGACGCCCAGCTCGTGCGTCTCCTCGCCGCTGGCCGCGACCGTCGGTTCGAGCGCCATGCCGCACTTCGGACACGAGCCGGGATGGTCCGAGCGGACCTCGGGATGCATGGGGCACGTGTACGACGCAGCGCCCGGCGAGGCAGTGATCGGTGCGGCGGTGGCCGGTGCGGCGGCCATGGCAGCAGCGGCCGACTTGGGCGCGGAGCCCTCCTGGCCGTGGGGCGCGTACTTCGACGGGTCGGCGGCGAAGCGTTCGCGGCAGCCAGCGCTGCAGAACACGACGTCGATGCCCTTGCCGACGAACCGGTGTGGACTCGTCAGCGGCACCTCCATACCGCACACGGGATCCGTTGCCATCTGGACTCCTGACTCGGGTTGGTGACCGCGCGGTGTGGTTGGGTTCTTCATGTCGATCCATCAACGGGCGGACTCAGGATGCCATCGAAGCACGTCAGGGCGATGGCGCAAGCGACCGCGCCGCGTCACGGCAGAACGCGCCATGTCGGGCGAGTGAGGAGCGCTCTCGAGCACGCGCCGCGTCGCCGTGGCTCTGCCACTCAGGCCATAGGCTGCAACCGTCGCCACAGTACGCCGAGGCCGATCACAACGCACCCGATCCCACAAAGCAGCAGCAAGATGGAGTCGCCGGTCGGAGAGCCTGTAAGGGATCGGGACACGGCCGACGCGGGCGAATTGCTGGCCCACACGCCGAGCACGGAAAGCAGAGAACCTGCGACCACCAGGCCTGTACCCACGAGACCGCTCAGCCGATCATCGGGCGGCGTCGGTGCACGGCAAGATGTCGGTGCACGGCGAGATGCCACCGCTGCTTGTGCCGCCGAAACGTGCCTCACGGGCTGACTCGACGACCCGCCAAGAGGCCGATGAGGAACAGTACGAGGAATACGACGAGCAGGATCTGAGCGATCCACGAGGCGGTTCCGGCGACTCCGGAGAAGCCGAGCACACCGGCGAGGATGGCGAGAATCAGGAACGCAAAGGCTGCACGAAGCATGGAGTCCTCGGAAGCAAGGGGTAGGGCATCGCGCGGTGACACACCCAGCGATGCGGTTAGCAATCGTAAATGGCGGCGCTTAGGGTCGCGTGAACCGCGCATGAATGGCGACTTCACGTCACTCGCGTCACCGGCCCGATCGTCGGCCAGCACGCCGGTGAACCACTCGGGCATCTCCGTGAAGAACACGGTCTTCAACGGGATGGCCGTGGCTGTCACGACCCAAACGAACGCGATGACGCCCCAGCGCAGCCACGCGCAGCCACCCTCGGAAGAGCATCCCGTGCACGGCAGTGAAGGTGCCGGCGATCAACACCAAGATGCTCGCGTGGTCCAAACGCTGCAACACGCTGCGGCCGCCGGAGTCGTGCGGCAGCAGATGAAACACGCCACTCATGGAGAACAGCAGCAGCACCGAGCCCGCGTAGATCGTCAGTGCCGCCGTCCGCCCGCGGTGACCGCGCACGGACCGCAGCAGCGAGATCGTCGCGACTCCGAACCAGATCGTGACGAATAGATGTGAGAGGCTGCGGACCGGATCGGCGAAGCCCAGGATCGAGATCAATGGCTCGTCGGTCGCCTATGTGACAGGGGCGAGTGGCAGCATGCGTCGAATGCATGCTACTCGCAGTTCGGTTGTTCCGGCGAAACGTGTTGACGACGTGGTCGAGGAGGCCCGGATCGGCGCGGCTCGCGGTTCGGTTGCGGCCATGGCCGCGATGTGGTCCTGGGGCCAGACGTGCGAAGCCAACAAGTTCATGGCAGAACGAACCATGTCGGGCCTGCGCGGGCCGAGCCGTCACGATCGCGGAGCCGCCTGCGCTTCGTCAGCGCGGCGCGGTGCTCCGGCTTCGCCCATCACCACCCGCACTCGATGCGTGGCACCGTCGTCGATGAGTGGGATCGCCGCCGCGTCGACGGCAACCCCATCGAGAGTCGCTTCGACGACGCCGCGTGTGATGCCGGTCGGATTCTCGACTGCGATCTCATACGCCGAGCGGCCGTGCCGCCACCGCACGACGAAGGCTGGCCACGAACCGGGAATGCACGGGGCGATCGCGAAGGAGTCGCCGTGCCGGGACAAACCGAGGATCGACTCGAGGCCCAGGCGATACATCCAGGCCGCCGAACCGGTGTACCACGTCCAGCCACCGCGGCCGAGGTGTGCGGGATGGGCGTAGACGTCGGCCGCCACCACGTAGGGTTCGACCCGGTAGCGCGCGACGTCGGCCGGGCTACGCGTGTGGTTGATGGGATTGAGCATGTGGAACAGCTCGGCCGCCTCGTCGCCGCTGCCGAGTTTGGCCATGGCCATCACGGTCCAGATCGCGGCGTGCGTGTACTGGCCGCCGTTCTCGCGAACGCCTGGCACATAGCCCTTGATGTAACCGGGGTCGAGCGGCGAGCTGTCGAACGGTGGCGTCAGCAGCTGGATCAGGCCCGCCGAGCGCCGCACGAGCTGCATGCGCACCGAGTCCATGGCGCGTTCGGCGCGGCGCGCGGGTGCAGCACCCGAGAGCACGGCCCAGCTCTGTGAGATGGAGTCGATGCGGCATTCCTGGGCCTGGGCGGAACCGAGCGGCGTGCCGTCGTCGAAGTAGGCGCGGCGATACCAATCGCCGTCCCAGGCCTGTTCGAGCATGGCGATCAGGCGGTCGCGTTCGCCGCGCCAGCGGGTCGCGCGCGCATCATCGCCACGTTCGGCAACGATCGCAGCGAAGTCGCGCAGGATCATCGACAGGAACCACCCCAACCAGACGCTCTCGCCACGGCCCTGCTGCCCGACGCGGTTCATGCCGTCGTTCCAGTCGCAGGAGCCGATCAGAGGCAGACCGTGCGCGCCGACCGGCAGCGCGCGCTCGATGGCGCGTATGCAGTGTTCGAAGAGCGTGCCGGCTTCGTTTGCTACCGCGGGTTCGCCATAGGCATCGTGCTGGCCGGGCGGCAAGGCGGGCGCGGTCAAGAACGGCACCGACACGTCGAGCAGTTCGCGATCGCCGGTCGACTCGATGTACTGGCAGACGGCGAACGGCAGCCACAGCAGATCGTCGGAGCAGCGGCTGCGCACGCCGCGGCCCGTGTGTGCATGCCACCAGTGTTGCACGTCGCCCTCGACGAACTGGCGGGAAGCGCAGCGCAGCAGGTGCTCGCGGTAGAGATCCGGTCGCGCCATGCCGAGCGCCATCACGTCCTGCAACTGGTCGCGGAAGCCGTAAGCACCGCCCGGTTGCCAGAAGCCGGTGCGGCCCCAGAGCCGCGAGCTGACCGTCTGGTAGAGCAGGAACCGGTTCATGATCAGGTCGAAGGAGTCGTCCGGCGTCTCGACTTGCACCGCACCGAGCAGTTCGTCCCAGCGCGCTTCGACCTGCGACAGCGCCGCGCTCGCCGCATCGACGCTGCCAAAGTGCTCCACGAGATCCAACGCGTGGGCGTGGTCGTCACCCTGGCCGAGCAGCAGCACGACTTCGCGCGTCGCTCCGGGTTGCAGATCGATGCGCACCTGCAGGGCTGCGCACGGGTCGAGTCCGGCGCCAAAGTTGCCTGCCAGCGACTTGCGGGCGAGCGCCGCTGGCCGTCGCAGCGAGCCGTTGCGGCCCAGGAACTCACACCGGTCGCCGGTCGCCGAAGCGGGCGGCACGCTCGAGTGCGCAAACGCCACGCGCCCTGCGAAGTCCGAGTTGTAGGGGTTGCGCGCCAGCACAGCGCGACTGCCGGGGTCCTGCTCGGTGACGACGAAGGCGTGTTCGCCGGCGCGCGGTGGGCACAGCGCCCATTCGTTGTAGGCGAACACCGCCAGACGACGCGCCACCGTGCCGTGGTTGGTCAGCGAGATGCGCGTGAACTTGAGCGGCTGATCGGCGTGAACGAACACGGCGACCTCGCACGTGACGCCGTGCTCAGCATGGGCGTAGTGCGTGACGCCAGCGCCGTGGCGCGCAACCCAACGGCCGCCGCCGGGTGCGCGCGGCAAGGGACCGGGTGTGGCACCCCACACCCGCCCGTCGTCTTCGTCGCGCAAGAAGATCGCCTCGCCGCTCCACTCCCCCACCGGATCGTTGCCGAACGGCGTCAGACGGTTCTCGCGGCTGTTGCCGGCCCATGTCCAGGCCGCACCGGTGGCACCGACGACGGTGCCGAAGCGTTGGTTGGCCAGCACGTTGACCCACGGCAGCGGGGTGTCGGTCTCACCCTTGAGCACGATCGCGTACTCGCGCCCAGCAGCCGTGAAGCCGCCGAGCCCGTTGGCGTGCGTGAGTTCGGGCGATGGGACCTCGTGGTCGTGCACCACGTCGGTGGCGACACGTGTGCGCAGTGCCGCGGGCCAGGACGGTTCCGGGGTGAGCCGGTTCAGTTGTTCGGCGAGTTCGCCGCGCTCCCCGCTGAGCACCGC
>JBDSBS010000551.1:0-6117 GCA_039921435.1 Planctomycetota bacterium
CTCGCGGAGCCCGTCGAGCTGCGCTCTTCGTCGTCGCGCTGCTGTGCGTCGCGGCGCTGTGGGAGCTGTACAAGGCGAGTGGCGGTGCTCTGGACTTGTGGCCGCACGCCGAACGCATTCCTACCGAGCTCGCGATCGGCATCGTCGGCGCGCAGGTCGTCGTCGACGCGACGCCGACGAGTCGCGCCGGCACCGAGGCGGCCGTGGTGCGTGGGCGCGCTGCACTGCGCGGCGGGGCGTTCCTCGCGCTAGCTGCCAAGAACGCGCTCGCCGTCGCCGCCGGCGAATGGTTGCTCGGCGCCCACCGCGATCGGGTCGGTATCGATGCCGTTCTCGGCGGTGCTGGCCGTGCGCTCGTGCGCGAGCTGCCGGAGTTGCGGCAGCACTGCCGCGGCCTCTGCCTGGTCGGCAACGTGACGACGACGGTGCTCGTGCAAGCGATCGAGCAGGGCGCTTCGATCGACGAGGGCATTGCCGAAGCAAAGGCGCGCGGCCTGCTCGAACCCGATCCGTCGCTCGACCTCGATGGCAGCGATGCGGCGACGAAGCTCATCGCGGTGTGGGGGGCGGTGTTCGGTGAGACTTGGGCAGAGCCACCGCGAAGCGAACGCGTGCAGCGCGAGGACCTGCGTTCGCTCGATGTCGAGGTGCTGCGCGAACGGGTGCTTCGCGGGGCGACGACGCGGCTCGTTGCGCGCGGCAGCCGCGCCGGCACCGAACTGCGCGTTGCGTTCGAAGAAGTGTCCGTCGGTTCGCCGTTGGCGGCACCAGCCGATCGCGTCGTCTACGGCTACGAACTGGCGGCTGGTCTGCGGCTGCACACCGGACTCGCGGTCGGCTACGAGCGCACGGCGGCGGCGCTGCTCGGCGACGTTGCGGCAGCATTCGCGGCGGAAACCGCCGTGGGGGAGGTGCGGTCATGAGCGCCACCCTGACGCTCCCGCCAGGAGCCGAACTTTGTCACCTGCCAACCCGCTGGGCGCTCGAACGCGGTGGCTCACTCGACGGCGCTGTGCTCGCGTTCGAACGCCAGGGGCCACGCGACGCGCCAGTCGTCGTCGTGCTCGGTGGGATCTCGGCCGGCCGTCACGTCAGTGCGCACGAACGTGTGCCCGGCGATGGCTGGTGGCAGGGCATCGTCGGCGCGGGGTGCGCGATCGACACGGCTCGGTATCAGGTGCTGTCGTTCGATTGGCTCGGCGGTGCGGGGCAGTCGACGGCGCCGGCGGCGGGGGAGTCGTTCCCGTTCGTGGGCACAGAGGACCAGGCTCGGGCGCTGCGGCACCTGCTCGATGCGCTGCGCATCGAGCAGCTGCACGCATTCGTCGGCAGCAGCTACGGCGGCATGGTCGGTCTGCAGTTCGCAGCGTTGGCGCCGGGACGGCTCGCGCGATTAGCGGCGATCGCAGCACCGCACCAGAGTCTTGTGCAGGCCAGTGCTTGGCGCGCGGTGCAGCGCGGCATCGTCGAGCTGGGCCTGCGCACCGGCACTGGGCGAGAGGCGCTGTCGCTCGCGCGTCAACTGGCCATGACGACGTACCGCACGCCCGACGAACTGCGCGAGCGCTTTCCCGGCGAGCCGAGCTTCGAAGGCGGGCACGTTTGCTTCCCAGTGGAGAGCTGGCTGGAAGCGCGCGGCGTCGACTTCGCCAAACGTTGGTTGCCCGAACAGTTCCTGTGCCTTTGCCAGTCGATCGATGCACATCGCGTCGAACCCGGTCGCATCCGGGTCGCAACGTCGCTGCTCGCCTTCGCTGGCGATCAGCTCGTGCCGCCCGCACAGGTGCTCGAGTTGGCCTTGGCCTTGCCGGACCTGCGGGCGCACCGCGAACTGCGCTCGCGCTACGGGCACGATGCGTTCCTCAAGGAACCAGAGCTCGTCGGTGCGTTCGTGCGGGGGGTGCTCGCATGAGCCCGCATCCGGACACGTTGGCCGTGCGCGCCGGCATCGACACCGATGCGGCCCACGGTGCCGTCAGCCCGCCGCTCGTTCTGTCCGCGAACTTCTCGTTCGTGGGCTTTCAGCAGAAGCGCACCTACGACTACACGCGCAGTGGCAACCCAACCCGCGACGAACTGGCGAATGCGCTCGCCAGGCTCGAAGGTGGAGCAGGTGCGATCGTCACGGCGACCGGCATGGCCGCGATCGGGCTCGTCTTGCACTTGCTGCGGCCAGGGGACTTGCTGGTGTTGCCGCACGATGGCTACGGCGGCACGTGGCGCCTCGTGAACGCACTGGCGGCGAAGGGGCACTTCGAAGTGGCCGTCGTCGACCAGCGCAATGGGCAGGCTCTCGCCGCCGCGATGGCGAGGCGACCGCGCCTCGTCTGGGTCGAGACGCCGAGCAACCCGCTGCTGCGCCTGGTCGACCTGCGTGCCATGGCGGCTCTCTGCCGGGAGGCTGGGGCCCTGCTCGCAGTCGACAACACGTTCTTGTCGCCGGTGCGGCAGAATCCACTGCAACTCGGCGCCGACCTCGTCGTGCATTCGACGACGAAGTACATCAACGGTCACAGCGACGTCGTCGGCGGCGCCGTGGTCGCGAAGGACCAGGCGTTGCATGATCAGCTCGCGTGGTGGGCCAACGCGCTCGGCATCACCGGGGCGCCGTTCGACAGCTGGTTGACCCTGCGCGGCCTGCGCACGCTGCCTGCGCGCATGCAGGTGCACGAGCAGAATGCGCAGCACCTCGCCGAGATGTTGCAGTCGCATCCGGTGGTGCGGGCCGTGCACTACCCGGGCCTGCGAACGCATGCCGACCACGTTCTCGCGCGGCAGCAGCAACGCGGCTTTGGCGGCATGTTGAGCTTCGAGCTCGCCGATGCGGCGGCCGTGCCGAACTTCCTCGATGGGCTCGTGCACTTCACGCTCGCCGAGTCCTTGGGTGGCGTCGAGAGCCTGATCGCGCACCCGGTGACGATGACGCACGCGTCGATGCCGCCCGAGGTGCGCGTTCGCGCTGGCATCACGGACGGCTTGCTGCGGCTCAGTGTCGGCATCGAAGCCGCCAGTGACCTGGCCTCGGACCTCGCTGCAGGGCTCGAGCGCGCGTGGTGCCGAAGCGATGCCTCGCTTGCGTGAGCGCGGCTGATCGATCTGGCGAGGTTGCTCGGAACCGCACGATTCCTGTCCGGTGGGGCTCATCGGGTCATTACATCGATGTCGCCGACCGGCGACACCATCCGCACAGACAGGAGACCAAGCATGACCTTCACCGCCTTCATTCATCGCGCTCTGCCAGCCCTCGCAGCCGTCGTCCTGATGCCGATCAACGACCTTGTCGCCCAGACCAAGACGCTCTACGGAGTTGGCTGCTATGGCCTCGTGTTGGATGTAGACGAACTGCCCGACGTGACCACCGCGCCGTTCAACTTCCAGTTGACCGGCATCCCACCCGGCTCCGTCGCCAATGCATGAGGCCGCCCTCGGCCGTCGTCACGATGGCACAACTCGCGACTCAACGGTTCCAAAGCACCGTTGCGAACCAGAGCGCCGCCATCACGGCGATGGCGAGCACCGCCACTGTGGAATAGGTGCGCGCCCAGCTGCCGAGTGGCGGCGGGGGTTCGTCGACCGGTGGCGCTGACGCCGCGGTCTCGGGCGCTGGACGGCGAGGTGCAAGGACCGTCACGACACCACCGACCAACAGGCAGCCGACGCAGCCGATGAGGTTGTCCCAGAGGTAAGCGAACTTGAAAGTCGCGTGCTCGAGTAGGACCAGGCCGAATCCGCAGAGCAGGCCGGCCGAAGCCGCTGTGCCGCTGGCGCGCGGCACGAAGATGGCCAACAAGAAGACGCCGAGGATGCTGCCGTAGAACCAGGACCCGATCTCGTTGACCCGTTCGAGCAGCGGGCCGCCGCCCAACCAATCGGCCGCGGCGGTGGCCGCGATGCCCCAGCAGAACATCACGATGCGGCTGTGCCGCAAGGCCGTGCGCTGGTCGGTCGCCGGGGCGAGCCACCTCCGGTAGAAGTCGATCATCGAGGCGCCTGTCAGCGAACTCAGCGCGCCCGCCGCACTGCTGATCGCGGCGGCAAAGATGGCGCCGAGCATGAGTCCGAGCAGGGGCTTCGGCAGTTCGCGGAAGAGGTAGCGGGGGAAGATGAAGTTCGTGTCGAGGTCGCCGGCATCGCGTTCGAGCAGCAGCTGCGCCGACTTGCGGGCCTTGGCTGCCGCAACGACAGCGTCGTGGTACGCAGCAAGCTGCGTGGTGTCGGCGGTGCCGGCGGCGATGGCACGCAATCCCTCGGCGCGTTGCCGCGCGGCTTCCGCGTGCTGGCCCGCGATCAGTTCGAAGTCCTGCTTCGCCGTGCCGACGAGCTGGGCTGCCTGCTCCTGGTCCATCGGCCGGAACAGCAGGGGCTCGTCGCCGAGGCTGTGGTGCAGATACAGCAGCGCGCCGAGCAACAGCACCACCAACTGCAGCGGCACCTTCGCGAAGGCCGACATCAACAAGGCGCGGCGCGAAGCACCGACGGACTTGCTCGTCAGGATGCTCTGCACCTGCGACTGGTCACAACCGAAGTAGCTCAGGAAGAGGAACAGCGTGCCGAACAGTCCCGTCCACAGGTTGTACTTGTCCTCCCAGAACGAAGGCGGTGCGTCCGTGCCGACGGCGACCGGCAGCAAGCTCCAGCCAGAGTTGGTGATCTCGACGGGGTTCATCTTGCCGGCTGCACCGAGCGCCTCGAACACGCCGCCGAATCCCAGTTGGCCACAGGTGTCGTAGAGCAGAAACACGAGGCAAACGGTCACACCGAACGCGATCAGCAGCATCTGCTTCACGTCGGTCCAGACGACGCCGCCGATGCCGCCGATGACCGTGTACGTCGTCGTGAGCAAACCCGTGATCCAGATGGTCGGCGTGATGCTCAAGCCGGTCATGACCGAGAAGACGACGGCTGGCGCGTAGAGCACGATGGCGAACGCGAGGCAGCGCGAGACGAGGAACATCAAACTCGTCAGCGAGCGTGTCACCGGACCGAACCGCCGCTCGAGGAACTCGTAGGCCGTCAGGATCGGGTGCCGGCGGAACATCGGCACGAACCAGATGCACAACACGATCATCGCGAACGGCAGTGCGAAGTAGAACTGCACCCATTCGAGGCCGTTCTCGTGGCCCATGCCGACACCGCCGATGATCGTGATCGCAGAGAGTTGCGTCGCCATCACCGACAGTCCCGCCGCCCACCACGGGATCGATCGGCCCGCGGCGAAGAACCCCTCGAGGTCCTTGGTGCCGCGCGTGCGCCGCACGCCGTCCCAGATCGAGTAGCCGATTGTCAGCAGAAAGATCGCCCAGGCCCAGAAGGTCATCGCTGCGCAAGCGAACCGACAGCGTGCCTTTGGATCCAGCCCAGAAGCGCTGCACCACCAAACTTCCCGCGGGTGGAAGTCGCCGCGCCCGCGCCTATGCTCGTTCATCCGCGATGTCCGACCCGCTCTATTCCGACCTCAACGCCGAACAGGTTGCTGCCGTCGCCTACGGCGAAGGCCCGCTCATGGTGTTGGCCGGCGCCGGCTCGGGCAAGACGCGCGTCGTCACGCGCCGCATCGCTCGTCTGCTGCGCGACGGCGTGCAGGGTCGCCGGATCCTGGGCCGCCAGATCCTGGCGATGACGTTCACCAACAAAGCGGCCGGCGAGATGGCACACCGCGTGCAGCAACTCGGCGGCGAGTACGTTCGCGTCGCGACGTTCCACTCGGCCCGCGCGCGCTTCCTGCGCCAGGACGGCCACCACCTCGGCTTTCCGCCGGACTTCTCCATCTACGACACGCAGGACCGCGACTCCGTCATCAAGGAGTTGCTGCAGGATCTCGGCATCGCCAGCGCCCAGGTCAAGCCGTCGGCCATCGGCCAGTGGATCAGTAAGCTCAAGAACGCCGCCCTCACGCCGCAGGACGCCATGCTCGGCGACCACGACATCGGGCGCCTCGTCGAGCGCCTGTGGACGCCGTACCACGAACGTCTGCACAAGCAGGCGGCGATGGACTTCGACGACCTGCTGGGTCACTTCCTGAAGATCCTCAGGGAGTTTCCCACGGTCGCCGAGCACTACCAGGCGCGGTTTCCGTGGCTGCTCGTCGACGAGTTCCAGGACACGAACCGCGTGCAG
>JBDSBS010000552.1:0-11526 GCA_039921435.1 Planctomycetota bacterium
GTACGCCTGCCAGTGATTGCTCGATGCCCTCGTAGTCCTGCCCCCAGCGCAGGCGACCGAGTTGCCGACGCACGTCCTCGTAGCGCGCCCATGGCGCCGAACACAGGTCCTGCAGGTCGCGGCGCCATACCCAGGTCTGGCACAAAGCCATGAGCCGCGCGTCGCGTCGCGGGTTGCTCGCAGCAAACTCGTCGACCATGGACAGCATCTCCGTCGCGCCGAGCAGCGGCCCCAAGAACGACAGGTCGTACGCCCGCTTGCCAAACTCCTCCGGCTCCGCATCGTCGTCGAACTCGCGCAGGCCAATGACGACGAGCGTGTATCCACCGGGCGGCGCCTCGAGCGCCGAAAACAAGAACGGCCAGACGCGCGGCGTCGAACCCGGCACGCCAGCGTTGTGCGCCGAGACCAGTGGTGAGCCGAGGTGAGCGCGCAGTTCGTTGGTGTTGCCGGCCTCCAACATCGACGAGTCGCCGAGCAACAGGATGCTCGGCTGCGCCAGCTCGGGCCGGAGCGCTGGTTCGAGTCGAGTGCGCAGAACGACCCAGCCGGCACTCGAATCGGGCTTGGCCAGCCAGGCGTACGCGCCCGAACGGAACACCGCGACGTCCGCGAGCGCGAACAGCAACAGACCACACAGCAAGGCGCGCCAGGTCGTCGGAGTCGAAACGGGCGCCGCGGTCACCCGACCAAGCATAGACACGCCGTTCTACAACGCCGCCGCCGAAACGGCCCGAGGCTCGGCACCGACTCACTTCCAAACGCTTCCGAGCGCTACTGGCGGCCCAGCCTTGCAGGAACGGTGCTTTGGCCGATGATCTGCAGATGCCGTCCGTGCAAACCCCTGTCGACCCTCGCCTCGACCTGTTCGCCGAGATCGACCGCCTCAAGGCCGAGCGCAAGGCGCTGATCCTCGCGCACTACTACCAGGATCCCGACATCCAGGACATCGCCGACCACCTCGGCGATTCGCTCGAACTGGCCAAGCGCGCGCGCGATGCCAAAGACGCGGACGTCATCCTGTTCTGCGGTGTGCACTTCATGGCCGAGACGGCCAAGATCGTGAACCCGAGCAAGACGGTGATCATCCCGGACCTCGAGGCCGGCTGCTCGCTCGCCGAACAGTGTCCGGCAGACCAGCTGCGCGCGTGGAAGCAGAGGCATCCCGAGCACTACGTCGTGATGTACATCAACTGCAGTGCAGCGACGAAGGCCGAGAGCGACATCATCTGCACGTCGAGCAACGCCGAGAAGATCATCCGCTCGGTGCCCGAGGGCCGGCCGATCCTGTTTGGACCCGACAAGAACCTCGGCGCGTTCCTCGTCAAGAAGACGGGGCGCCAGATGGATCTGTGGCCCGGCGCCTGCATGGTGCACGAGACGTTCAGTTCGCAGAAGATCGCAGCACTCAAGGCCCGCCATCCCGACGCGAAGTTCATCGCGCACCCCGAGTGCGAGGACCACGTGCTGCTGCTCGCCGACTTCATCGGCTCGACGTCCAAGCTGCTCGAGTTCGTGCAGAAGGACACCGGCACGAAGTACATCGTCGGCACCGAGACCGGCATCCTGCACACGATGAAGAAGCATGCGCCGCACAAGGAACTGATCCCCGTGCCCTTCGAGGACCGCAGCGCCGCGTGCCAGGGCTGCAATGCCTGCCCGCACATGAAGCTCAACACCCTCGAGAAGATCTACCTGGCGCTGCGCGATCTGAAGCCGCGCATCGAGATGGCCGAGTCGCTGCGGCTGCGGGCGCTCGTGCCGCTCGAACGCATGCTGGCGATCAGCTGAAGCTCGACTGAAGCTCGACTGCGCGACCTCCGCACCCACGCCTGCACGCACGCACCGGAGAGACCATGATCCAATGCCGACCCACCGGCACCTTCTCGTGGAACTTCGAGCTCGAAGGCGCGGGTCACCGTGCCGCGCTCGAGTTCGACTGGTTCTCCGAACAAGGCACCATGCACATCGACGGCGAAGCGCTGCGCATCCAGAAGCACGGCATCGGCAGCGGGCGCTGGTCCTTGAACCGCAAGGACCAGCAACTCGTGTCCAGCCACAAGTCGTCGCCGCTGACGCGCCGCTTCGAGATCGCGGCTGAGGCCGGGCCGCTGGTGCTGCGCGCCGCATCGGCGTTTGGGCGCAAATTCGTGCTCGAACGTTCCGGCAAGGCGATCGCGACGATCGCACCCAACCACGCGTTCACGCGCCGGGCGACGATCGCGACGAACGACGCCGACACCGACTTCAGGACGCTGGCGTTCGCATTCTGGCTCGCCGTGCTGACCTGGCGCCGCACTGCCAGGCGCAGCTGAAGCCCGCTCAGCGGCCGCTCGATCCCTGCAGTTCGAGCAGGAGCCGAGCAGCCACGGCGTGCACGTCGTCTGGCGCGAGTTCGAGTGCGCGCTGCACGGCACGCATCGCTTCGTCGCGGCGACTGAGGTTGCCTAAGACCGTCGCCTGCTGCACGAGCATCCAGACGGTGTCGGGCGACCGCTCGATGGCGCGCTGCAGCGAGGCCAGCGCCTCGTCGTTGCGGCCGAGAGCCGCAAGGAACACACCGCGCTTGCCGTGCGCCCAGCCGTCGTTCGGATCGAGGCGTAGGGCCCGGTCGATGGCCTGCAGCGCTTCCTCGTTCCGACCCAGCTCACCGAGGCACCAGGCGCGATTGCCGTGCACCCAGCCGTCGTTCGGGTCGATGTCCACGGCCCGGTGCAGCGACTGCTCGCCTGACTCGAAGCGGCCCAGGCTGCCCAGACACCAGCCGCGCCTGCCGTGCGCCCAACCGTAGTCGGGGTCGATGCGAATGGCGCGGTCGAACGCCAACACGGCCTCGTCCCAGCGGCCGAGCTCCGCGAGACACGAGCCGAGGTTGCATTGAGCCCACGCATCGTTCGGGTTCTGGCGAACCGCACGATCGAGCGACAGAAGGGCTTCTTCGAAACGCCGCAGACCGACGAGGCACGACCCACGGACGGCAAGCGCATGTGCGTTCGCTGGGTCGAGTTCGAGCGCCTCATCGCAAACGAGCAGAGCCTGTTCGTGTTCGCCGCGCTGCGCGAGGAGCAACGCCAGTTCGAGCCTGCCGTCGACCTGCGCGCCCCTGCGCATCGCGATCCCCGCACCGACGACCAGCGCGGCGATGCCGAGCGCGGCGGCATGGCGCCATGCGGGCCTTTGCACGCCGACCTCAAGAGGGCGGATCAGGCACAGGCCCGTCGCAAACCCGACGACGAGCCCGCCGATGTGGGCCGCGTTGTCGACGATGTCCGAGGTGAACCCGAGGTAGAGGTTGACGACCACGAACATGATCGGCCCGAAGGCCATCGGGTTGAACAACCACCCCGCCACACTCGGCGACGGAAAGAAGATCTGGCGCGGGATGCGCTTGCCGTGCGCGAGCCAGCTCGCGATCAGTGCACCGCCGATGCCGAACACCGCGCCGGACGCGCCGCAGGACAGATGCTGGGGCGACCACCAGACGCTCGCCAACGAGGCTGCCACGCCCGACAGCAGGAAGACGACGGCCAGCGCGACGCTGCCGAAGAGGCGTTCGGCGAGGCGCCCGAGCACCCACAGTCCGAGCATGTTCAGAGCGAGGTGGATCGCGCCGATGTGCACGAAGGTCGAGGTCAGCAGCCGCCACGGTTCCATCATCGTCAACAGCGGCCCGTAGTCTGCGCCCCAGGCGAGCAGGTCGTTCGAAGTCGGCCGCCAGGCCGACACTCCCGACGCAACCATCACCGCGAACACGAGCACGCAGATCGCGATCGCGAGCGGCGTCACCCAGGCGAGTGGAGTCAACTGCGGCAGCAAGGCCCGAAACTCGGCGAGCCGCTCACGCTCCTCGTGGAACCGCCGCAAGCGCGTACCGCGCCGATACGGTCGGGGCTGCGTCTCGTCGTTCGATCCTGCTTCCGTCATGCGACACTAGGGTGAAGGTGCGCAGAATAGCGTGCGCCCGATGATCCGTCGTCATTTCGCTCCGCGATGCGAGTCTCGCCAGCTGAGGCGCGCTACAACTCGGCGGCGCAGGTCCATGGCCATGTCACGCCTTCATGCTCGGGAACGCGCATCGCAGTTCTCGGCAACGCCCTTTCGACCATCGCGACCTACACGCCCATGAACGATCTGCTCGCTGCGCGTTCGCTCATGGCCCTGTCGCTGGCGTTCCACATCCTGTTCGCCTGCGTCGGCATCGCGATGCCGCTGCTCATGGTGCTGGCAGAGTGGCGATGGTTGCGCACGCGCGACCCGCTCTGGCTCGAGCTGTGCAAGCGCTGGTCGAAGGGCACAGCGATCCTGTTCGCCATCGGCGCCGTGTCGGGCACGGTGCTGTCGTTCCAGCTCGGGCTGCTGTGGCCCGGGTTCATGGCGAAGGCCGGACCCGTCATCGGCCTGCCGTTCGCCCTGGAGGGCTTCGCGTTCTTCCTCGAAGCCATCTGCCTCGGTCTCTATCTCTACGGCTGGAAGCGCCTGGGTCCGCGCACGCACCTGCTCGCCGGCATCGGCGTGCTGTTGGCCGGCGCCGCGAGCGGCGTGTTCGTCGTCGCCGCCAATGGCTGGATGAACCAGCCGACCGGGTTCCGCCTCGAAGACGGGCGCTTCGTCGACATCGATCCGGTCGCCGCGATGTGCAACGTCATGTGGCTGCCGCAGGCCACGCACATGCTGCTCGCGGCGTTCGTCGCGGTCGGGTTCGGGGCCGCTGGTGTGCACGCGCTGCTGCTGCTGCGCCAACCGAACGACCTGTTGCACCGCCGCGCGCTGGCCGTGGCACTGTGGGTCGGCGGCGTCGCCGCCGTACTGGTGCCGCTGTCGGGCGACCTGCTCGCCCAACGTGTGGCGGCGACCCAGCCCGTCAAGCTGGCGGCGATGGAAGGCCTGTTCCAGAGTGCTGCGCCGGCGCCATTGAGCATCGGTGGCTGGCCCGATCAGGAAGCGGCCGTCACGCGCTACGCAATCGAACTGCCCGGCATGTTGAGCTTCCTGGCCTTTGGCGACTTCGGAGCGCGTGTGCAGGGGCTCGAGGAGTTTCCGCGCGAACTGTGGCCACCGGTCGCGATCACGCACGTGGCGTTCCAGGTAATGGTGGCGATCGGCAGCCTGCTCGTGCTGGTCGCGGCGATTGCAGCCTGGCGCGCCTGGCGCCGGCGGTCGGCGCCCACACCACGCTGGTTCCTGCGGCTGCTGGTCGCGTGCGCACCACTCGGCTTCGTCGCCGTCGAAGCGGGCTGGGTGGTGACCGAGGTCGGCCGACAGCCGTGGATCGTGCAGGGTGTCATGCGCACCGCCGATGCCGTGACGCCGGTGGGTCCGCTCGTCGTGCCGTTGTTCGGCTTCGCCGCTTTATACCTGGTGCTGTTCGCCGTGGTGTGGCGCCTGCTGCGCCGGCACGTGTTCTCGAGCATGGAGCGCGATCATGTTTGATCCGGCCCATCTGGTTGCCGGCGTGCTGCTGCTGGCGATGATCGTCTACACAGCGTCAGGCGGCGCCGACTTCGGCAGCGGGGTCTGGGAGCTGTTTGCGCGCGGGCCGCGCGCCGAAGAGCAGGTGAAGGCGCTGCGCTCGGCGATCGCCCCGATCTGGGAAGCCAACCACGTCTGGCTCATCCTCGTCGTCGTGTTGCTGTTCGCGTGCTTCCCGATGGCGTTCGCGGCGATCATGGTGGCGCTGCACGTGCCGATCACGCTGCTGCTGGTCGGCATCGTGCTGCGCGGCGCGGCGTTCGTGTTCCAAGCCTATTCGGCCGGTGACCGCGCCATCGAGCAACTGTCGGTGCGCTTGTTCCGCGCGACGAGCGCGATCTCTCCGCTCATGCTCGGCTTCACAGCCGGCGCCATCGCCTCGGGCCACATCCGCGTCGACCGCGAGACTGGCGCCGTCGCCATGATGCCGAGTTCGGCATGGCTGCACCCGTTTCCGTTGCTCGTCGGCTGCATGACGCTCGGCCTCTGCGTGTTCCTGGCTGCCGTCTACATGACGGTCGAGACCGCGGGGCCACTGCAAGAGGACTTCCGCTTGCGTGCGCTGGTTGCGGGCATCGCGGTCGGCGTCGTGGCGCTACCGGCGGCGCTGGTGGCAGACTCCACGGCGCCGGCGATCGGTGCGCCGCTGCTGCACTCGAGCTGGTCGCCGGCGTTCCACACCGGCACGGGTGCGGTCGCGGTTGGCGCACTGGCCGCACTGGTGAAGCGGCGCTACGGGTTGGCGCGCCTGCTCGCGATCGCGCAGACGGCGCTGATCTTGATCGGCTGGGGCATGGCCCAGTACCCGCACGTGCTGGCACCCGACCTCGACCTCGCGACCTGCGCGGCACCGCGCGTGGTGCTGGTGACGACGCTGGCCGTGCTCGGCATCGGCACGCTGCTGCTGGTGCCGGCGTTCGTGTGGCTCTACCGCGTGTTCAAGGCGAACTGACGCGCGAGCCCGATGACGCATTCGATCTACGCCGGGTCACTTGCCCGGCGGCTTGACGGGCTGCTTCACTGGCGGCGGCTTGCGATTGGGTGCTGCATAGGTCTCGAGGTCCGCCTCCACGACTGCGATCTCGGCCTCACTGATCTTGGTTCCGCGAGTCTTGCGCAGCATCTCGACGAACCAGGCGCACTCCTCTTCGGACCGCGGGCCGCCAATGTTGCTGCCGTCGCCATTCAGGTTGGAGCTGACGATCTCCTTACCCTCCGCGTCGAGGACCACCATCCACGGCAGGCCACCCGAGCGATTGCCCTTGAGACGTTCGTTGATCTCTTTGCCATTGGTGTCGCGGTCGACATCGACCATGACGTCGACCCAGCCCTTGTTGTAGATCGGCGCCGTCACTGCTCGCCCGAGGAACTCCTCGAGCACTTTGCACCAGCCTCACCAAGGGGCGTCGAAGCGGATGAAGACGAAGCGGCCGGTCTGCTTTGCAAGGGCCAGCGCCGCGGTGAGCTTCTGATCGGCATCGACGGGCTTGCAGAAGTGCGGCTCGAGCCGCCCGAGTAGCGTCGGTGCGTCGACGCCGCCCGGCATCAGCACCTCTGACGACGGCAGCCGCGCGAGCACCTTGCCGTCGCTGTCGAGCACGACCAGCGCAGGCTTGCTACCGCGTCCGGAAACTGCCACAACACCGCCTGCGCATCGGCCTGCTTGCCGATGAACTGCACCGTCTCGAACTCGTAGAGCAGCTTGCGCGACAGCGTGCGGTCCTTCTTCAGCGTCGCGGCGTAGTCCTCGCCGTCGGCGCACAGGACGCCGAGCACGCGCTTGTTGTGAACCTTGGCGCGGGCGTGCGCAGCGGCCACATCGGAAGCCGTCGGCGGCGGCGCCTTGTCTTGTGCTGCCGCCACACCGGCGAGCAGTAGGGTCAGAGTCGACAGGAACGAGTGAGTTCGGATCATGTTGGGTGCCTCCGGGTTTGAGGGGTGCATGCTACCCCGCGAACTCGCCAGCCCTAGATCCAGGTTGCCATCGGGAGCCGAGCCACCAACGCCGAGGACAAACGCACACCAAAAAGGCGGCCACGGATGAACCCTCTCGCTGCCGTCGCGGTAAGTAGGGCCCGTGCAGGCGACCTCCCCCGAACGGAACCCCGAACGGAACTTCGTGCGCTACCGCGACCACGGCGATCTGCCGGCACTCGCGGCCGTGTTCGACGAGCTCGCCGGGCACCTGCTGCTCGTCGCGGGGCATCTCGTGCGCGATGGGGCCCTGGCCGAGGACCTCGTGCAGACGACGTTCGTCGAGGCGATGCGCTCGGCGCACCGCTACGACGCCGAGCGCGCGCTGTTGCCGTGGCTCGTGCGCATCCTGACGCACCACGCGAAGAAGCTGCGCCGCCAGCGCAGCCGCCCCGACGACCCCCGGCCGACGCAGCGATCCGCGCACGGGAGTGCGGCCGAGCACGTCGTCGATCGCGAGGTGATCACCGCCGTCGAACGCGCGCTCGCCGAACTGCCGGTGCCCTATCGCCAGGCGCTGACGCTGCGGCTCGTGCACGACCTGTCGCCCACGGCGATCGCGCACGCGCTCGGTTGCCCGCCGAACACCGTAAAGACCCGGCTCAAACGCGGGCTCGCGTTGCTGCGGCAACACTTGCCGACCGGCATCGCGACGACGGTGGCGCTGACGCTCGCGAGTGGTCGTGGTCTCGCGGCCGTGCGCGCAGACGTGATGCTGCAGGCGGGGAGTGCCACGCTGCGCGCGGCGAAGGCGACGGCGTGGGGCGCCCCTCCCGTCGGAGTTCTGTCCCTCGGAGTCCTGTTCATGAACCAGTTCATGCTGCGTGTCGGTCTTGCCGCGCTCGTGCTCCTGCTCGGCTGGTTCGCTTTCGACGCCTTTTGGCCCCGAACGATCCACCCTGCGGCGGCAACGCATGACGGCGCGACGGTCGTGGCGACGATCGAGACCGTTCCCGCGGCTGACGAGGGCGCGAGGCGCAGCGCGGTGGCCGCGGCGCCGACTTCGAGCCTGCCAAAGGCCACGTTCCACGGCCGCTGCATCGATGCGGACACGGGCAGACCGATAGCCGGAGTCGCTGCGGCTGCCTGGTGGATTCGACCTGGCACCGCCAGGTTGGTCTGCGAAGACGATCTCGCCGAGGCCCTGGACCAAGGCCTCACCGACGACGAGGGTCGCTTCCACCTGGCGTGCGAGCTGGCGGAGCAACTGCTCATCAGGGTGCGCGTCGGCCGTGAGGGCTTGCTACAGCGGCTCGGCGGTTTCGGCCCGTTCCAGAGCGCGCAAGACGTGGACTGCGGCTTGCTGTCGATGCACACGGGCGTGCGCGTCACGACGCGGGTCGTCGACCAGCGTGGCCAGCCGGTGGCTGGCGTCGTGTTCTCGGCGACGAGTCTCACCTTCCGCGCAAAGGGCGACGAACCGCTGTCGGAACGCGCCGGCTTCGGGGTGCGAAGCCTGGCCGATGGCACCGTGCCCTGGACCTCGGCCTTGGTGCCGGGTCGCTACAAGGTGTGGTGGTACGAAGCTTCGATCCCGCCTCAGCGCGCGTTCGCCGAGATGATCATTCCCGCGGGCATCACCTCACTGGCCAACGAGCTCGTGTGGCCTGTGGAGGACGAACGGCAGGCAATCCGCGGCCTCGTCACCGACGAAGGCGGTCGCGCCGTCGACGGCCTCGAGCTGTATGTCGAGGGCGCGGGCACGCGCGGGCACGGTCGATGCGGATGGGATGGTCACTTCGTGATTCCGCGCATCGGCCCGTACGACGACGCCCTGCGAGGCCCTGTTGTGATCTCGATCCAGAACGCCCTGCCTGGCTACGAGCTCGTCGAAGATGCGCCGTGTGCGTGGGGTTCCCAGGACGTGCGTGTCGTCGTGCGAACGGCGCAGACCCTGACCGTGCGCGCGATCGACGCGCGCACGATGCAGCCACTGCGAAAGTTCGCGATCAACTGTGCGGCACAGCCGCCGGAGTACGAAACGCCCGTCGTGATCCAGCCGCGCACGACACGGCTGGCCGATGGCAGCGTGCAACTCTGCCTCGCCAGGATGCCGCACCTCGTCCAGGTGCTGCCCGAGGATCCGGGCCTCGCGCCGGGCGACATCGTGCACTGGGAGCCCGGCACGAGCGACGAACTCGCGGTGGTCCTGAAGCCGGCGAAGACCATCGAAATCGTGCTCACGACCGAACAGGGTGAGCCGGTGGCAGGCAGCGAAGTCTGGACGATGCAGCCGATGGAGGGTGGCACGGGCGCACCGCAGGCTGCCATGCACGACGTGTCGCTGCCGCGACCCTTCGAATGGGGTTTCGTGCCTGTGCAGAGTTGGATGCTGCAGGGCTACGGCATCGACGACACGCCACTCGAACACGGCACGAGCGACGCAGCCGGCCGCGTGCGGCTGCGCGCCCCCACCGACATGCCGGTGGTGATCGCGGCGCGCGGGCCGGGCCACGTCCCGCGCACGGTCGTCACCACGCCGGACGAGCGCATTGACCTGCGGGTACAGCGCGGCACCGCAGTGAAGTTCGAGCTGTCGCCACCAGAACTCGTGCCACTCTTCCTGCCCTCGGCTCGCGACCAACAGTATGCCGCCAATCGGGAAACGGGCGGCCTGCGTCAGCGCACGGTGCTCGCCGCCACCAGAGCCGCGCACGAACAAGACCCGGAGCATCGGCAGGGCACCGTGTCGAAGAACATGGCCGGCAGCTCGTGCACCTGCGATGGACTCGTGCCTGGCACCTATGACCTGAATCTCTACGGACGGCTGCGCTCCGGCGTGCACGACATCACGCTCTTCGATGCGCTCGCGACGGTGACGCTGCAGCCCGGCGAAGTGCGCACCGTACCAGTCGACCTTCGCCGTTGGGCGACGGGTCACGTCCGCGGCCAGGTGCTCGTGAACGGCAGCCCGTGGGCGTTCGGTGTCGGCACATTCGAACGCGGTGCGATGACGAACGTCGAAGTGCACACGGACGCCGACGGTCGCTTCGAAGCCGACATGGTGTGCGGCGAGTGCCGGTTCCACCTGCGCAGCCTGGGCGACCACAGCACGTTTTGGTGCGCCCCCGAGCGCTGCACCGTGGTCGCGGGCACGACGACGCAGTTGGTGTTCGACGTGCGGCGTGTCGCCGCCCGGGTGTGCATCGTCGACGCCAAAGACCAGCCGGCCGCGGGCCTGCACGTCGGGATGGCCTGCGCGACCGAATCCAGGGACACCCGGGCATGGACCACCGACGCGAACGGATGGATCGCGATCGACCCCGCGCCGCTGTCGAGCTTCGATCTCGTCGTGACTGCCGCTGACGAGCCGACCGATACCGCGCCCAAGCTCACGCTCGGCCCACTGCACGTGCCACCGACGGGCACCGCCGCCGAGTTTCGGCTGCGACTGCCGGCCAGTCGGTAGCAGCTGCCTCTGTTTCGCCGCGGTCCCGAACGCCCACCGCTCTAAGGGCAGCAGGCGTTTCTTTGTCACGGGAGCTGCGCGCCAGGCGTCTCTGACGGCGCCGGCGCGACAATCGGCGACCCGACATGAGCAGCGCGTCTCCCATTCCCGACCTCGAAGAACTGCGCCGACACGAAGCCTGGCTGCGGCCGATGCTGCGTGCGCTGGTCGGCGAGAGCGACACCAACGACGTGCTGCAGCGCACATGGCTGCGCGCCTGGCAGCAGCCGCCGCAATCGCAACACGCTTGGCGCGCCTGGCTCGCGCGCACCGCCACGCGCTTCGCGATGTCGCACGGTCGCGCCGAACAGCGGCGCCGGCGGCACGAGGCCAACGTCGAGCCGCCGCTCGTCGCCGAATCCACGGTCGAGACCGTGGAACGTTTGACCGTGCAGCGTGCCGTCAACGCCGCCGTGACCGACCTTGCCGAGCCGTACCGCACCGCGGTGCTGTTGCGGCACTACCACGGTCTGTCCGTCGACGAAGTGGCTCGACAGACGGGCACGAAGCCGGCCAACGTGCGCCAGCGTGTGCACCGTGGCCTCGAGCTCATTCGCGTTCGACTCGAACGCGAGTTCGGCAGCGATTGGCGCCGTTCGCCGGCGGTGCTGGCGATCGCCGCCTGGCCCGGGGCC
>JBDSBS010000553.1:0-9176 GCA_039921435.1 Planctomycetota bacterium
GGCAGCGCATCGCTCGCGGCGTCGGGGCTCGCACAGATCGGTAGCACGATGACTGCGCCGGCTTCACGCTCGGCGCACGCCTCGCCGGCATGCCCGCGGACGAACCTCACGCCGCGGACAATCAGCCCGATCCCGCCCCCGCCGGCGCCGCCGTTCCCGATGGTTCGCTCGACGAACCGTTCGTCATGAGGATGACCTTGGCGCCGTCGGGTGGCGCCTTGTCGCCGTCGATCACACCGAGCTTGTTGGATCGCACCCAGAACAAGAGCAGTCCGTCGGGATGCTGCTGACGAAGTTTCTCCCAAGTGAACGTCTCGGACAGCGTCGTGACCTTGAAGGTGGCCCCGTTCCAGTAGCGCCGCGTGATTTCCTGATAGGTGCCGCGCGAGCCCCAGGGCACGCGCCCCATCAGGCTGTGTTCGGCATCCTTGCGGCCGACTTCCTCGGTCGACATCGCCAGCTGCAGCACGAAGCTGCGCCCGAATGTGCTCACGAGATGCGTGCAGACGAGCGAGTTGTAGGCGTCGTCGTCGCTGGCGGCCAAGACGAACGAGATACGTTCCATGGGCAGTTCGAACGCCATCTCCTCCGACAGCACGTCGCCGAAGCGCACTTCGAGACCTTCGCGTCGCGCGCGCGACACGCGCCGGTATGTGCTGTCGGTCATGACGACCTCAGCGCCGGCGCGGCGCAGCGCCAGGGCCATCTGCAGCACCCACCGAGCGCCGCCGACGATGAGGATGCCAGCACCGCCGCCGGCACTGAGCCCGAGCACCTTGGCCAGGGGCCGGATCGTGAGGCTGTGCAGAACGACGGTCGACATGATGACGCCGAACACGATCGGCACTAGCAAGTCGGCATCGGCATAGCCTGCCTCGCGCAAGCGCGGTTCGAAGGTGCCAGCGACCGCGGCAGCGACGACACCGCGCGGCGCGATCCAACTCAGCAACGCGCGTTCGCGCCACGGCAATCCCGAGCCGAAACCCGCACAGCAGACGACGAGCGGTCGCGCCACGAACAAGATGAACGCCACCAACAGCAGCGGCGGCCCGACGAGCCGTTCGAGGTCGGCGATCTTGAGCGAGGCGGACAGCGTCACGAACAGGAAGCCGATCAGCAGCGTGCTGAGGTGCTCCTTGAAGTGCCGGATGTCTTCGACGTGCGGGTTCGCGAGGTTGGCCAGCAGCAGGCCCATCGCGGTGACCGCGAGCAGTCCCGTCTCGTGACCGACCAGTTCGGCCAGCGTGTAGACGGTCAGCATCGCGCCGAGCATGACAGGGCTCTTGAGGTGTTCGGCGATCCAGCCCTTGTCGAGCGCCTTGTCGATCGACAAGCCGACGACGACGCCGAGTGCCGTGCTGGCGAGAGCGGCGATCACGAAGTGCCCGGCGATGCTCATCACCGTGTTGCCCGCCGCCGTTTCGGCCGTCAACTGGAAGGCCAGGATCGCCAGCAGCACGCCGAGCGGGTCGTTGACGATGCCTTCCCACTTGAGCAACGTCGCGGGACGGCGCTCGATGTGCGCCGTGCGCAACATCGGCACGATCACCGTCGGTCCCGTCACGACGAGGATGCCGCCGAGCACCGAGGCGGTGCCGAGCGTGAGGTCGGCGATGTACATGCCGCCCAAGGTCACGACGGCAAAGCCGACGACGAGCCCCGACAGCAGCAGGCGCCACAAGGGTCGGCCCGCGACGCGCGCTTCTTTCAGGTTGAGGGACAGGCCACCTTCGAACAGGATCACCGCGACCGACAGACTGACGAACGGCTTCAGCAGGTGACCGAACAGGACCTCGGGGTCGAGCACGCCCGTCGCGGGACCCAGCGTGATGCCGGCCGCCAACAGCAGGATGATGGCCGGAATCTGTAGGCGATTGGCGATCCACTGGCAGGCCGTGGCCGTGGCGAGCAGCAGGGTCAGCAGGTGGAGGTGAGCGGGCATGCAGTGCGACCGCGGCCGCAACAGTCGGCCGTCGGGCCGAGCAATCTGCGGCCGTGCGGCACCGGTGTCCACGGAGTTCTGGTGAGCGTGCGTCGACGGTGCTCGCGGTCCGGAGGAACAACCGATGGGCGGGTGGTGTACTCGCTGAGGAAGTGCTCGAAGGATGGCACAACGGCGCCGGGCCGGCCGCGCCCCCTCATGCTGGGCTCCAGCGGAAGGGTCCCGAAACGGGGGCCCTCGAGTCGCATGCGTAGGTCAGTGACCGACGAGAACAGACACGCCGTTCGTCGAGATCAGGGACGCGAGACCGGGAGGCACAGCCCTCCCGCCGGTCGGCTACCTTCGCGGCTCGACGTCGGCTACGGTGCGAGGCGATGGTCCGTGATGGCATGCAGCGCTGCGGAGCAGCGGCTTCTTTCTGCGAGCGCGCTCGACCACGGTTCGCGGCTCTATTTGACGCACCGCGGTTTCGAGCCGGAGCCGGCGAATGACCGCTGATCGCGAACGGGGTGGTCGTCGCTTGCGAGGCGTTCGCGCAGGCTCATGAAGAACCGCGATGTGCAGCCGGTCGCCCTGTCGACAGCGTTGCTCACCGCGCTCGCCATGCTCGCGTTCGCTGCCAATTCTCTGCTGTGCCGCGCGGCGCTCGGGGGTGCGCGCATCGATGCAGCGACGTTCACGATCGTGCGCCTCGCTAGCGGCGCGATGGTGCTCGCGTTCTTGGTCATGCGCCGGAACGGTCCGGGCCTGCGCGCAGGCAGCTGGCTGTCGGCGCTCGCGCTGTTGGCATACGCGGCGCCGTTCTCGTTTGCGTATCTGCGTGTCGGTGCAGGCGTGGGGGCGCTCGTGCTGTTTGGCGCCGTGCAGGCGACGATGATCGGCGTCGACTTGCATCGCGGGAGGCGGCCGCAGTGGACCGAGTGGGTTGGCCTGCTGCTGGCGCTCGCAGGACTTGCCTGGCTGACGATCCCTGGTGCCAAGTCACCCGACTTGACGGGCGTGATGTGCATGGCGGGTGCGGGGGTGGCGTGGGGCGTCTACTCGCTGCGCGGTCGCGGCCGCGACCCGCTGGCGACGACTGCCGGCAACTTCGTGCGCAGCGTGGTGCTGGCACTGCCGTTGGTCGCGGTTGCGCTCGAGGCTGGCGAGGCCGTGCACGCATCGGGCGTCTGGCTCGCGGTCGCCTCGGGCGCGCTCGCATCGGGCTGCGGCTACGCGATCTGGTATGCGGCGCTGCCGGGGTTGACGCCGACGCGCGCCGGTGTCGTGCAACTGACGGTGCCCGTGCTGGCAGCGCTCGGTGGCGAACTCTGGTTGGGCGAAGCGTTCACGCTGCAGCTTGCGGTCGCGGCTGCGCTGGTCTTGTCGGGCGTCGGTCTCGCGATGACGCGGCCGCGCGCCTGAGCTGTGCAACACGTTCGCTTGCGACGCGGCCAGTGCTTGACAGGTCCGCGGCTCGTGCGACCCTGATGCGCAGCCCCGTGCAAGCCACCATGCCAGCCAAACTCCTGCCCGTCGTCATCTCCCTTTGCCTCGCCGCCTCGCTGTCGAGCCAAGTCATCCAGCTGCAGCCCACGGCCGACGCCACCGTCGATTCGAGTCAGCCGACCTCGAACTTCGGCAGCGACCCCGAGGTCAACTTCGGCAAGGTCTCTGGCTCGCCGGCGTACTTCCTGCGCGGCCACTTCCAGTTCGATCTGACGCCGCTGTTGTCGCTCGGTGCACCGCAGCGCGCGCGTCTGTTCTGGTATCAATCGCATTCGTCGGCGGCCGGCTGTTTGGCGGTCAACCTCCATCGCGTCACGGCCCCGTGGTCGGAGAACGCGGTGACCTGGAACACCAAGCCGAGCCACGACTCGACGGTCGCCGCGACAGCTTGTGTGGGTGATTCCTTCGCGCTCGGCTGGAAGCAGTTCAACGTGACTGTGCTGGCACAGGGCTGGATCAGCGGCGCCTTCGCCAACGAGGGAATGGTGGTCCGCGACCCAACCGAGTCGACGGCGGGTGCGTCGAGGCCCGGCTATGGCCACAGCCGCGAGAGTGCGTCGATGCTGCTGCGCCCCTACCTCGAGCTGGACTACGGCAGCACGTTCGGCACCGGCTGTGGCGCGGTCGGTGGTCCGCCCGTGCAGGTGTTTGCCAGCGGCGCGCCGGCCCTGGGCTCGAGCTTCTCGATCCAGACGTCCAACCTGCCGTTCCCGAGTCTGCCCGGCGTGATCGCCGGAGTGAGCAATACGCAGTGGGGGGCGGTGCCGCTGCCAGCATCGCTCGCTCCAGCTGGCTTCGTCGGCTGCGACCTGCTGGTCTCGGCCGATGTGCTCGCGAGCTTTGGAGTGCTCAATCAATCGACGCTCGGCGTGACGATCCCCGTGCCGAACAACACCAACCTGGTCGGATTGCAGCTCTTCACCCAGACCTTGGCATTTGGGCCTTCGGGCTTGTTCTACATGAGCAACGGCATCGGGATCACGGTGTACTGATCGCCCGTTTGCGCGCGGGATGCGGAGCTCAGGGCAATGTGCTCGACAGAGTTCTACCCGGGTTCGGCTGCCCTGCCTTTGCCGCGGCCGGCTGTGCTTCGGCGTAGCGGCGGATTCCGCGCAGCATGCCGGCGAACACGAAGGCGTGCAGTGGCATCACTAGATACCAGTAGAGCAGACCCGACAGGCCACGCGGCCGAAAGCGCGCCGTCTGCACGAGCATCGAGCTGCCGTCCGACAGCGGTTCGACGCGGAACTCGAGCGAGGCCTCGCCGGGCAGCTTCATTTCGGCGATCAGGCGCAGGAAGTGTGGCGCATCGACGCGCATCACCCGCCAGAAGTCGAGTGCGTCGCCAAAGCGCAGCGTGTCGGGATCGCGGCGGCCGCGACGCAGGCCAGGTCCGCCGACGAGCTTGTCCAAGAAGCCGCGCAGCCGCCAGAGGAAGTCGCCGGCGTACCAGCCATTGCCGCCGCCGACGCGCTGCACGGCGGCGAACACGGCCGATGGCGTTGCCGCGATCTGGAGGCGTCGTTCGTCCACGAACGTCTTGCCGCCGGCCCAATCCGGATCGCCGGGTATGACGCCCGCGTCGGTCCAGCTCGTCTCGGGGCTCGCGGCGAGCGCCAGTTCGATCGCCTCCTGCATCGGGATGAGGCGTTGCGGCATCAGGCGCGCTGCCTCGTCGTCGCGGCAGACGAGTCGGTTGCGCAGGCCTTCGGCGAGCGGCCGCGCAACGCGTGCGCTGACCGGCGTCACGAGGTGCACCCAGAACGAACTCAGCCGCGGGGTCAGCACCGGCACAGGCACGATCCAGCGCCGCCGCAAACCGCGCGCGCGCGCCGTCAGCTGCAGCAGGTCGCGGTAGCTGAGAACGTCCGGCCCACCGATGTCGAAGCTGCGGCCCTTCGTGCGCGGTTCGCCGAGGCAGACTTGCAAGTAGTGCAGCACGTTGTCGATCGCGATCGGTTGCGACTGCGTGTCGACCCAGCGTGGGGTCACCATGATCGGCAGCCGTTCGGCGAGGTAGCGCAGGATCTCGAAGGAAGCCGAGCCCGCCCCGACCAACATCGCGGCGCGGAAGGTCGTCACGCTGACGCCGTGCGCGCGGAGTTTGTGTTCCACTTCGCGCCGCGACCGCAAGTGGTCACTCAGGCCGGCGCCCGTCTCGCCGAGGCCGCCCAGGTAGATGATGCGCCCGATCTGGGCCGTCGCTGCGGCG
This sequence comes from Planctomycetota bacterium, assembly GCA_039921435.1. GTDB lineage: Bacteria > Planctomycetota > UBA1135 > UBA1135 > UBA2386 > DASVAL01. The sequence goes on from JBDSBS010000553.1 coordinate 5,643, forward strand.
CGCCCGAACGTGGTCGCCAGCTCGCTGTCGCGGGCGACGAAGTCCGGGCCCGCGGTCTCCATGCTGTGGATCAGGTAGTAGGCGACGCTGGCACCGGCCAGGGCCCGCGTCAGCGAGGCCTCGTCGCGGGCGTCGCAGGCCATGACCTCCAACTGCGGTCCAACTTCGAGCCCACGGGCAGCGAGCTTGCGCGGATCCCGCACGAGGCACCGCACGCGCAGGCCGGACCGGAGCAATCGCCGCACCAGTCGGCCACCCACGTAGCCGGTCGCGCCGGTCACGACGATGGGGGCGGTGTGCACTGGATTCGCGTCGGTCGTCGCGGAGGGCTGGTTCGACTCTCGCATCACGATGTGTTCGTCGGCGCCGACGATTGGATGCGTTCCTGTCGTCAGGTCGCGCAGGTCGCCCGAACTCTCGTTGCTGTCGGCATCTCCGTGTGGCATCCTTCCTGCCTCACGCAACCGAGTATCCGGAGGCCGAGTTTGGTCGTCGTTCCGCGCAAGCAGCGCTCCAAGGACAAAGTCGTCACCGACCGGCGAAGCCTCGCCGCGATCCTCAATGGTCTCCGCGCCAGCGGCAAACTCGTCGTGCTGACGAACGGCGTCTTCGACCTCCTGCATGTCGGTCACACGCGCTGCCTCGAGGATGCCCGCTCTCGCGGCGACATGCTCGTGGTCGCCGTCAACACCGACAAGTCGGCCGAAGCGTTGAAAGGCAAGGGTCACCCGATCGTGCCCGTCGAAGAGCGCATGGAGGTGCTTGCCGCCCTTTCGTTCGTCGACTACGTGACGTGCTTCGAGGAAGCGACGGCCGACAGCCTGCTCGAGCAGCTCAAGCCGAGCTTCTACGCCAAGGGCACCGACTACACGCTGAAGACGCTGCCCGAGAAGGACTCGCTCAAGCAGCACGACATCAAGGCGGTGTTCGTCGGCGACAAGAAGGCGCACTCGTCGAGCAAGCTGATCTTGAAGATCAAGAAGAAGAAGTTCGACTGAAACGTCAGCTTTGGGCCGTTCCATTTGGGCGAAGGACGGACTGCCTCGGCAGTCAGCTGGCTCATCCGCTACCACCTCGGGAAATGCGCATGCTCGTTCGTGCTCTGTGGTCCCACTTGGCAGCCGTGTCCTGCTCGGTAGTCGTGTCGCAGTTGGTAGTCGGCCTAGCACTCGGCACCGTTCTCGCCGCGCAGAGTGCGAACGACATGCTCGTCGCCGACTACAACAAGCGACTCGAAGAAGAGTTGATGGCGACCGGCCTGCGCCACGTCAACCTCGGCTGGGCGATTCGCAAGTCGGGCCTCGAGCGGCAGGCGACGTTCCAGTTCGTGCGCGCCGTCGAAGTGTCCGAAGGAAAGCACCAGGGTGCCCAGATGGTGCTCAACGCCGTGCGCGCGTACGGCGAGGCGTTTTGGCGCAAGAGCCGCAAGACGCCGTCCAAGAGCTCGCTGCTCAGCTACGAGAAGCGAGCCGCTGCGATCGAACGCGACGACATCGAGGGACAGGTACGGCTCGCCAAGATGGCGAAGAAGGCGAAGCTCGACCTTCGCATGCGGGCGCATTGGCTGACGGCGCTGAGGCTCGGCGCCGAGATCGACATCCAGAAGGACGTGGCGAAGATCGAAGGCGAGGTCGTGCCCGTCGAGTACGCCGAATGGCTGCAAGGGCAGCTCGTCGAGGTCAACAGCGGCATGAAGCGCTTCGAGCCCGCGGGTGCCAAGGCCCCGCGCGTTGCCAACGTGCGCGAGGTTGCGAACGAACGCCTCGTCGTGCGCACCGACTTGCCGGGTGACACCGCCGAGAGGCTGCATGCGCTCGGCCTCGCCCTGTGGCCATTGCTGCAGGACCGGCTCGAGGGCGCGCCCGTGCGAAGGCTCGGCCTGTTCGTCTTCAGCAAGCGCGCCGACTACGAAGAGTACCTGAAGGCCTGCGGCCTTGCCGCCGCACTGGGTGGTTCGGGCCTCTGCGACTACGGCACGTTCCAGACGCTCGTATCGGGCGAGGGCCTCGCCGAAGACGATCTGCAGGCGCTCGTGCTGCACGAGCTGTCGCACCTGTTCTTCTTCGGCTCTTCGCCTGTGGCGATGCCTGACTGGTACGCCGAAGGCTTCGCCGAGTCGTTCGGCGGGCAGGGCACCTTCGTTTGGGATGGCAAGAAGTTGACGACCGGCGGGCTCATGCGCCGCGACCGCATCGATGCCATCAAGAAGGCGCCGCTGCCGTTGCGAGAACTGCTGGCCGGCAACGCCGCGGCACTGCTCGCAGCGGATCCCGAGAAGGGCATGCGCTTCTATGCGCAGAGTTGGGCTCTGCAGCGGTTCTTGCTCGAGAAGGGCAACCCGTGGCAAGAGACCTGCTTGGTCTGGGAGGCCGAATGCCGGGGCGCGCTGCCAGGCGCCGACTCGACGGTGCGGCTCGGCAACGCCCAGCCCTCGGTGCAGGCGTTCGAACGCGCCTTCGCCAAGGATCTCGACGCGCTCGAGGCGGCGTTTCGCACCTGGCTAGACTGTCTAGACCGCTAGCCGGCGTTCCCTCGCGAGCTCGCGGCAACGGCCTGCGGTGCGTCGGGCGGGGCTCTTTCTCCGGATTGCTGTCACACCGGCCATGGGAGCCGTCGCTCCAGGTGGCAATCCCAACCGGAGTCAAACCATGTTCTCGACCCAGAATCGTCCCTCGTCCCTGTTGGCCGTGGCGTCAGTCTTGCTCGCGCCTCTGGCCGCCCAAACCCACCTGGTCCTCGACATCAACCCGGGCAGCACCGGCTCGTCGGGCAACGCGGTGGCCATTCTCGGCGACCGCGCGATCTTCGCGGGGTTCGACGGCAGCGCGGTCAACCTCTACTCGTCGGACGGCTCCGCCGCCGGCACCACGGTGATCACCGTGTTGAGCACCGGGCCGCTCTTCAGTTTCCCGGCGGAACTGGTGCGCTCCGGCAGCAAGGTGTTCTTCGCCTGGGGCGTAGGCACCGGTCTCGAACTCTGGGCGACCGACGGCACAGCACTTGGCACGGGACTCGTCAAGGACATCAGGCCTGGGCCGTTTGGCAGCAGCGCCGGTGGCTTCGCCGACATCGACGGCGTCGTCTACTTCTCGGCGGCAGAGGCCGGCGCCAACTCCGAGCTGTGGCGCTCGGATGGCACCACGGCGGGCACGTGGCTCGTCAAGGAGATCCACACGACGCCCGGCACGGGCTCCAACCCGGCGGCGTTCGCGAAGCTGAGCAGCAGCGGCACGTTTTTGTTTGCGGCGACGGACGCGACCTCGGGCCGCGAACTGTGGAAGAGTGATGGCACGGCGGCTGGCACGAGTCTCGTCAAGGACATCGTGCCCGGTGCCGGTGGCGTCAACTCGAGCAACCCGCTGTTCCTTGCTTCGCTCGGCGACCGCGTCGCGTTCAACGCGTTGGGCAACCTGTGGATCTCGGACGGCACCGACACCGGCACCGTGGCGCTGACGTCGACCGCACCCGGGCCGCGCCAGCTCGCCGCACAGGCGGGCTACCTCTACTTCCAGGCCTGGGACAGTCTGTACGGCA
>JBDSBS010000554.1:0-5290 GCA_039921435.1 Planctomycetota bacterium
AACCTGCGCGAGGTGTTGCTCGCTGCGCGCACCGCAACCACTGCTCGGCCGACGGCAGTGGAGTCGGTTGCACAGCCTGGCGTTGGCGTGGCGGCACAGGCGCCCGCACCACCGTCTCCCGAGTGGATCGTGCACCGCAGCACGACGGGCGAACTGCTGCTGCGCGGCATGACCGACCTGCGACTGTCGGCCTTCGTGGTCACCGGTTTTGCGGCGCTGCAGTTTGCCGACCAATTCGGCTTCGCCGTGCGCCTGCGCGGCCTCGCCGGCACGTTCCAAGGCTGGCTCGGGCAGTTTCCGCCGCTCTACATGGCGCTCATCCTCATAGCACTGCTGCTGGCGGTCATGGCGTTCGGCGTGATCACCGCGACGCTCGGCAATCTCGTGCAGTTCCACGGCTTTCAGCTGCAACTGCGCGGCGACGTGCTGCAGCGCCGCTACGGCCTGCTGACGACGCGCCAGAAGACACTGCCGCGCGCACGCATCCAGCGCGTCACGCTCGAACAGCCGTGGCTGCGGCGCCTGCTCGGCCTCGCCGTCGTCAAGGCCGACTCCGCTGGTGGTTCGCGCGCGCAAGGCGAAGACAACACCGGCGGCTGGGACGTGGTCGTGCCAATGGCGCGGTTGCCGCTCGCCGACGCCATGCTGCCAGCCCTGCTGCCCGGCATCGAGCGCACGACGTTCCCCTGGCAACGTGGCTCGCCGCGTCTCGTCCTGCGCACGACTCTGCAAGGTGTGCTGCTCGCGGCGTTCGCTGTGCCGGCGTTGTGGCAGTTCACGGGACCGATGGCGTTGCTGGCGCTGCTGCTCGTGCCGCTGTGGGCGCTGATTGGGGTGCTGGTCTGGCGCAACCTCGGCTTCGCGCTCGGCGGCGAGTTCTTCGCGCTGCGGCATGGCATCGTCGGCCGCTACTTCGCTTACGTGCCGACCAAGAAGGTGCAGGCCGTCGTCGTGCATCGGGGACCGATCGCGCAGTTGCTGGGGCTGGCGGAGCTGACGGTCTACGTCGCGGGTGGTTCGCCGACGCGGTTGCCGGATCTGACGGTCGGGGATGCGCGGCGCATTGCGACCGACATCGGGAAGCGGGCGGCGGCAGCGGCGGCGTTGGATTGGTGATCGAGCCTACCGCGGCCAAACCTGAGCCGGCACCGTCGAACCGTCCGCCCGCACCTCGACCTCGACGGCATCACCATTCGGCTCCCCGGTCACTCCGAAGCCGAAGGGAAAGGCACCAGCCTTGAACGCCTGCAACCGGTAGCGGCCTGGCGGCACTCGCGGCCATTGCCAGTGACCCTGCTCCCCGATCGTCACCGTCGCCACGAACGCACCGACGCTGCCGTCGACCGCGAGTCGCCACCACACGCCGTGTGTGCCGTCGAGCCCGCAGGCCAACTGCGGCGAGACGAGCTGCGGCAGCTCGAGGCGCCCGAGCTCGAACACTTCGTCGGCGACCGTGTGGAACACGCGCTGTAGCACGATGGTGTCCGATCGATCGACGAACCGCAGCACCCACGCGCCCGGCGGCAGCCCTTCGAACGCAAAGGTACCGGTCTTGCCGAGTGGCAACCGCTGCACACCCCACTCGAGCGGCACGCTGAGGTCCCAGCAATAGAATGGATCCGCCGCGGCATCGACGAGGCAATACATCTGTGCCGTGAAGAACTCGCGATCCGCCGGCGCGAGCGCGCTCGTATCGAAGGTGCCGCGGATCGCCGCTGCTTGCATCACGATGTCCCGTTGCACGATGGCGCCCGCCAGCGGCGCTTGCAGAACGACCGGTCCCGTCCACGCAGCGCCCGTCGTTCGCCGCGCGCGCAATTCGATCGCACCCGCGATGCTGACGAAGAACCGGAACCTGCCCTCGCGATCGCTTCGGCAGTGCGGGAAGCAATCGAACGCATCGATCTTCTCTCGGTCGACGATGTGATCATCGTCGTTGGCGATGCTGCCATAGACGATGGCATCGGCGACGGGCTGGCCTGCGGCGAGCACGCGGCCGTTGACTTCACCGACCGGCGGCGCGCTGATCTCGACCCACGCTTCTTGGCCGGCGCGCACCTCGACCTCGACGTGCGGTACCACGCTGGCGAAGTCGTGCAGCAACGGCACCGCGGACAGGACCGGCACTTCGTGGTCGCCAAAGTGCGTCGCGTCGGTGACGAGCAAGCCGATGCGGTAGATGCCCGGCAGCATGGCTCGACTGACAAACCCACCCACGGCATCGACCTGCATGCCGCCGGCAAACTCGGTCGGCGACGACGCTCTGCGCAGCTCGACCGACATGCGCAAGTGTTGACGCATTCGAGCGTCGATAACGCGCCCGCGCACGATCCCACCGCGCGGCAGCACGATCGATAGCGTCGCTGGCAACGTTCCGCGAGGCACCGCCACCGCCATGTGCAAGTGCTGCGGCGCGGTGACCGCCAGACCGAGATTGGCGTGCGCCGGCACCAGGACGTCGGCGACACCACGTTCATCGGCGTGCGCCTCGTGGCGCTCACCCCACATCAGCCATTGTTGGCCCATAGCAGCGGGGTCGGCAATCGGCAGCGGCGGCAGTTCGCGCGGTTCGACGCACACCACGAGCGCGCCAGGCACGGGCGCACCCAGATCGTCGACGACCACCACCTCGATGTGGTGGTACGGCACCAACAGCAGCCGCAACGGTTCCCGAAGCGGCAGTTCGACGGTCAGCGGTGCTGTGGCGCCGACACCGGGCACGCGCGCTTCGACCTGCCAGGTGCCCGCCGGCAGATGCTCGATCGCAAAGCTGCCGTCCGCGGCGACGCGGTGGTCGCGGTAGAGCACTTCGTCGACGCACCCTGGCCAATCGCGGTAGTCACCGGGCAACGCGTGCACCTGCAGCACGCCCTCGACACCACCGCCGCCATCGACGCGGCCGATCAGCGGGATGGCCCGCGGCAAGCGCACCTGGATTGGACGCGGTAGGCCCGACACGTCTTCGAGCAGAACCGAGGCGCAGCCAGCCGCCTCGACAGTGAGCTGGTTTCGCTTGCCGAAACCGCGCAGCTCGAAGCCACCGTTGCTGCCACTGCGCACGCTGGCACGCCTCTGCAAGGGCTCGTTGCGGCCACCGCCAGGCGTGACCACGGCACCGGGCAACGGTGCGCCATCGGCATCGACAACGAACCCGCGCAGTGGTGCTGCCGCGCGCAACACGAGATCCCCGATGAACCCTTCGCGACCGAGCCCGACATCGAGGCTGCCCTGCCAAACGTAGCAGTCCGGGTGTTCGGCACGCACCCGCACAGAACCGGGCAGGAGCCCCTCGAGCACGAACTGGCCCGCGCTGTCGCTGCGCACTTCCAGATCGTCGACAGCATCTGGCGCATGGGGCGCGTCTCGCGCATCGGGCCCACCGAGTAGATCGACCTGCCACGGACCATTGCCCGTCTTGGCCTGCACCGCGACCCCGGCGAGCGGCACCCCCACCTCGTCGATGACGCGGCCGCGAATGTTGGCTGCCGCCGGCACGACCAGATCACCGATCTCGAGCACTTGGCCCGGCGCCAGCAAGATCGTGCCAAACGCAAACTCGCGCGGCACACCGGCGCCGGCGACGCGGACGCGGACGCGGTAGGAACCAGCCTCGATCACCAGAACGAACTCCCCCGCCGTAACAGTGCTGCCGCGACCGACGATCTCGCGCGCTCCTGTCACGCTTTGCACGAGCAGTTCGGCGACGACCGGCTCGCCGCCAGCGACGAGGCGACCGCGCAGACTGGCCGCCAAGCCGGTAGCAGATGCCACGCTTCGGCGGGAAGCCGATGAATCCGCGGCAGCTCCCGAAGGGACAAGTGGCGGCGCGAGCCCAGACGCCTCCACTGGACCGCCGACCTTCGTGAACTCGACGCCACCCGAAGTCGGCGGTGACGTTGGCCGGGCGACAGCGAACCAGGCCACAATCGCGAGCAGGAGCACGAAGAACAAGAAGGACCGCACGACTCTGGTTCTGCCAGCCCAGGAGCACTCCGTCAACGCCCTCGACAATCGCCGCGGCCGCCGCAGCGGCAACAACGTCGTCGTTCGGCACGAATCCGAGCCATTGGCTGCCACCGCTGACAGTCTCGAGTGCACACAGCAGTGTGCAAAACCCCACCATCACCATCGGCTGCGGCCTCGTGCTCGGCGTCGACGCCATCCCCGTGCAGGTCGAAGCCACGACTCGGCACGCCGGCGACGGCACCCCGCGGCTGCTCGGCCTCGTCGACGCCTGCGTGCGCGAGGCCTACCACCGCGTCCTCCACGCGTTCTTCGCGCTGGGCCTGCCGCAGCCGCGCGGTGTCACCACGGTCAACTTTGCGCCGGCCGCGCTACGCAAGCGAGGCAGCGGCTTTGACCTACCGCTAGCGCTCGCACTCGCCGGCGCCGGCGGCCTGTTCCCTCCGGAGCGCGCCAACGGCTTGTTTGCATTCGGCGAAGTGAGTCTGCGCGGTCGCATCCTGCCGGCGCGCGGTGCGGTCAGCGTGGCGCTCGCAGCCAAGCAACACGACGCCTCGGCCATGCTGTGCGGCCCCGACGACGCCGACCTGTGCGCGGCCGTCGACGGACTGCCGCTGTTTGGTGCCGTGACGCTCGCCGATGCCGTGCTCTGGCTCGCTGGCCGCCGCGAGTTGCCCGCGGGCACCGTGCGCCCGGCGAACCAATGCGAACCCATTCCCGACCTCGCCGACCTTCGCGGCCTCACGACCCAGAAGCGGGCCCTTTGCGTGGCGGCCGCGGGTGAACACAACTTGCTGTTCGTCGGGCCACCTGGCACCGGCAAGAGTGCATTGCTGCGCCGCCTGCCCGGCATCCTGTCGCCACCGTCCGCGGCCGAACGACTCGCGATCCTGCAAGTGCACGCCGCCGCCGGGTTACGCTGGCCCGCCCCCGACCGCCGCGCGTTGCGCGCGCCGCACCACACGAGTTCGACGGCGAGCTTGCTCGGCGGGGGGGCCGACGTGCGCCCTGGCGAAGTGACGCTCGCCCACCACGGCGTGTTGTTCCTCGACGAGCTGCCCGAGTTCCGCCGCGATGCGCTCGAAGCGCTGCGGCAACCGCTCGAAGACGGTACCGTGACCGTCGGCCGCGCGCGGCAGACCGTCACGATGCCGGCTCAGTTCCTGCTCACAGCGGCGATGAACCCCTGCCCCTGCGGCTACCTCGGACATCGGCAGCGACCGTGCATGTGCACGCCGCAGGCCGTCGCGCGCTACCGCTCGCGCCTGTCGGGACCGTTGCTCGACCGCATCGACCTGCAGGTCGAAGTGCCCAATTTGCTGCCGGA
>JBDSBS010000555.1:0-2847 GCA_039921435.1 Planctomycetota bacterium
GGCGGTCGCAGCGGTCCGTTCCAGCAGCGTGAACGTCCAGCCGTCGCGCTCGAGGAACACCGTCATCGCGCCGAACGACGCGACGTAGCGGGCGGGGTGATCCCATTGCCCGAGGTTCGGCACGAAGGCGACGGGAGCCCGCTCGAGCATCGCCGCGCCGATCACGCTCGGCGCGACCGGCGCGGCGTCGGGTTCGGCGACGCACGTCGCAGGGCATTGTCGCGGGGCGCGCACGATGCAGATCGTGACGGCACCCGCTGCGGCGAGGACGAGGCACAGGAAGGTTCGCATGGGATCGCGGAGGCGGGTAGCAAATCCAAGCAGCGTCCCGGACCACCCGGAACCCACCGCGGCACGATCCCCGACCCCCTTGCGCCGGTCAACGCCCCCTTCGAGGCTCGTCACGGCACGGCGTTCCTCCCGGTTTCCCGGCTGCGCACAGACCGCTACCTGCCGCTCCCTTCCGCGCGCCATCATCAGAGGTCCCCACATACCGCCGCGCCATTGCTCTCTCGAGTCGGCGGCGGAACCGGGATCGTCAGGGCCAGGGTGGGCCAGGGTTGGGCCAGGGTGGGCGAGGATCAGAGAAGCACCTGGACTGCCGTTCTCTCCGGCCGTCGACGGGCGGCTACTCGAAGACGAGTCCGCCGATACCTGCGACGTGGCGCGAACCCAATTCGGGCACGTCGACCCAGATCGTGTCGAAGCCGTCGGCAGCGGCTGCCGGGATGTCGGCGGTGTACTCCTGCAGCCCAAACGCGCTTTGCATCACCGACCTGATTTCGACTTCGCCCAGAGTCTGATCGCCGCGACGGAATTCGAAGCGATAGAGCAGCTCGTCCAGTATTCGCACCCGAAGCCGAACCTCGCGCCGCGGCGCGGCGAAGTGCACCGCCATGCCGCCGTAGGAAATGAGCCGCACCCGCGATTCATCCATCCACCACGTGCCGATGGGCAGCGGGTCGGCCAGTTCGCCGGCCAGCAGCAAGGCGCGCGGCGGCTTCAGGTAGTCCTGAGCAACGTGGTCCCGCAGATCGTCGTCGAATTCACCGGTCCACAGAGCCCACAACGCCGCCACCGCTCGCCGGCAAACACCGGTGCCCGCAGGGCCGTGCTCAGGTTGGCGTAGTAACGCCGCAATCCAAGCGCGGCTCGTCGAACGCCAGGGTCTCGAGATAGCCGGCCGGGATATTGCGCGCGATGTGGCCGATCGACCAGAAGCCGGGCCGCATCGGCAGCCGCATCAACAGCGGATCACACAGCCATGGGTCGACCAGGTGCAGTTGCTCGCCACCTTCGAGGCCGTAGCGGCCAACTTGGTCGAACAACAACACCGCGGTCTTCTCGCGTTTGAGAGCCGTGCGCAGTGCGACACCGGTGATGCCGGGTGATGCCGGGGTGCGGTGGGTTGCGTTTCTGCGACAGCAGTCCGAGCATCGGATAATAGAATGCGCGTTCGTCGTTGATGCCGTGGTACAGCGGGCGAGGCTCGTCGGTAGCAGGCGCCCGCATCCAGCCCGGCAGTCCAAATGGCACCACAAACGCGGGAACGAACAGCAACAGCCCAGCCCCCACAATCGGGACCATGTTGCGCCGCGGCGGCAGCGGCGCGAAGCAGCGCGCCAAGATCGCGACCGCGACGACGAACGGCGGACTCCAAAACCGTCCGGCCATGAAGTCCCCGCCGACCTCGACGACGTAAGAGCAATACGCGAAGGTACCGATCGCCAGCGCGCGGCATCGCAACGTGGGTCGGCTGAGCCCAACTGTGATGCCGACCAAGATCGTGACCAGTGTCACGGTGTCATGGCTGGCGACGTAGGAGACGTACCAGAGGCCTTGAGTCCGCAGCTCCCCCGCGGGCAGTCGCGTATTCAGTGCCTTGGCGTAGGCAGTGATCGGCAGCGGCGTGACGTAGTAGATGGTCGCGAACGTCTCCCATACGAAGAGCGGCAGCATGCCCATCGCGACGCGCCGCGCACTTTGCGACAGCGGCATCCCCCGCATCGCCGCCAGCATCGGCGGCGCGAAGATCAGCACTAGGTCCAAGCGCGTTGTCATCGCCAACCCGGTCAACACTGCAGTCGTCGACAGGCGTCGCTCGGCTGCGTCGATCTTGGTGATTGCGCGCGCGAGCAGAGCCAGCAACGTGAAGGTCAGCGGTGTTTCGAGTCCGCTGGTCGTGAAGTCGGTGAACGTCTTCGAAGCGATCAGTAGCACCACGACCGCAGTCGCCGCGGCCATGTTCTCGCCGAGCCGCATCAACAACAACGTGGTCGCCAGCGACAACGCGCCGCCGAGTGCCAGTGTGCCGAAGTACGGCTCGCCCGTGCAAAGGCGGGTGACGGTGAGCAGCAGCATCCACAGCGGATGCGTGTATGTCTGAACGCGGTCCGCGACGTTCCATTTGAGGCCGTGACCATTGATCCAGTTCTCGACCGTGCGCAGCGTGATGCAGGCGTCATCGCCGATCCAAGCCAATCGCACGACGATGACCACGAAGGCCACGAAGGCGACGATGGCGATGGCGGACCAGGCGGCGGAGCGGCGCATTGGGTGGGCGAGCGTGGTGACGGTAGGATCCACCCCTGCCATGCACGTGCCTAGCCGAATCCTGTTCGCGCTACTGCTGCCGGGGTCCGTGTACCAGTGGTACTGCCAGCGCGGCGATTCCGAGAACCGCATCAAGGAACTGAAGGTCGATCTCGCGATGGGCCGAGCCAGTTGCACACGGTTCGTCGCCAACCAGCTTCGCGTGCTCATGACAGCGACCGCATTTGTGCTCTTTCAAGAGCTGCGCTGGCGGCTACGAGCAAGCGAGGCGGGTCGTTCGACGGTCGCTCGACT
>JBDSBS010000556.1:0-5310 GCA_039921435.1 Planctomycetota bacterium
TTTCGAATGGTTGCCGTCTGCACTCGGCATCGACGGGCTCGACTACCTGTTGGTCGACGCGCCCGATCCGTACTACGGCGGCTACAGCTGGTACGACGTGCCGCCTGATCAAGGTCCCGGCATCCACCGCTCGCGGGCGCTGCTCGATGGTCTCTTCGTCGAGATCCTCGCGAATGGCTACGAGCCTCCGCACCTCGGCTTGTTCGGGTTCTCACAAGGCTGCCTCATGACGCTCGATTGGGGCGGCCGCAGCAACCTGGCGTTGGCGGCGTATGTGGGCGTGTCGGGCTACTGCTGGCAGCCGAACGAGCTCGCAGCCGAACTCTCGGCGTCGGCCAAGAGGCCGGTGTGGCTCGTGACGCATGGGCGCTTTGACGAGCTGCTGCCATTGCAGGTCACGCGTGCGCAGGTCGATACCCTGATTGCCGCCGGCCTGCCGGTGCAGTTCGCCGTCTACGACAAGGGGCACACCATCGACCCGCACGAAGAACTGCCGCACCTGCGCCGGTTCCTCGCCGAACGCCTCGGCTGACGGACCGCCGCAGGCACGCGCTCAGGCCGTGCCGCCTTCGCCATGCCAGTCCGCCGTCAGGTCGAGCCACAGCGCGAGCCCCTGGAACGGCGCGAACGGCGCGGAGCGGCGTTCGACCGTGCGATCGGCAGGCGCCTTCTTCTTGCCACTCATCTCGGCGAGCCGCGCGCGGCACCAGCTGTCGAGTGCGAGCTTGTCGAAGTGGCCGAGCAAGCGCATCGCTTGCCCCGCCGCGTACGGACCGAAGCCGCGCAGCGCCAACAGGCGTGTCCAGAGTTCCTCGGCAGTCTGCGGCCGCAGGAACTGCTCGTCGGCGAGCCTGCCGTCGACGAAGCCTTGCGCGAGCGCTACGGCCGCCTCGGCGCGGTAGCCCGTGCGTACGACGCCGCGGTAGAACGGTGCGTCGCGCTGGCACTGCTGCGGTGACGGGAAGGCGCAAGCACCGCTCGGCGACACCGACCCCGCGGCGGCGACGAGGTTCTTCGTCATTGCCTCGGTGCCCGACCAAGTGGTGTTGGTCGTGAAGAGCAGCTTCATGAGGTCTTCGAACACCGTTGCCGAGCGCAAGAGTCGGCCGGCTCCACGGCGCGCCGCCCAGCGCAAACGCGGCTCGCGCTGGCACACGGCGTAGAACGGGGCGAGGTCCTCGTCGAGCCGCAGCATGTGCGCGATCTGTCGGCCGGCCGCCTTCGTTGCCGCGCTCGGCAGCAACTTCGCACTGACCAGGTGCAGTTCGAGTTCGCCTGCAGTCGCCTGGCGAAGGGTCGCGTCGACGGCGTGTTCCCCGAGTCGCAGCACGGTAGTGAACGTCTTGCTCGCTTCGTCGAACCGATGTGGAGCCAGTGCGATCCAGCCGTGGCCAAACAGGCACAGCCGCAGATCGAACGGGCTGGGCGAGGGTAGGCGCAGCGTGCGCGTTGGCATGCGGGCAGTGAAGCGGGCCGCGGCGCGGTTGCCAAGCACCGCTGGCATCGGCGTCACTCGGCCAGCGTCCAGCGCCGCCTGCCCGCGGCTCGATGCCCTTCTCCATGACCTCCTGCGAGTCGTGCAGCAGCAGCAGCCAGGTGAACGCGCTCGTGCTGCGCGGCGTCGACCTGCGCGTGCTCGGCATGGTGTTGCAGCAGCAGCGGCGCGAAGGGCTCGCCGCGGCTCAACTCATCGATGACGCGGGCGTGGCGCCGCAGGGCGCGCCCGAGCCCGGCAAGGGCACCGTCGTCGACGTCGTTGCCTGATCTGCAGGCCGTCAGGCCTCGAGCGGGCGCGACGAAACCTTGCCGTCGTGGGTCACGAGCACCATCGAGTTGCGCGGGATCGCTTGCCAGCCCGCATCCTCGCTCAGCGGTTCCGAGCTGACCAGTACGCAGCCGCGGCTGCCCTCGGGCGCCAACATGCGGCAGACGCCGTCGCTGCAGACGTAGACGCGGCCCGTGTGCACGAACAGACTCTCGCCGTCGTAGTCCGGTTCGGTCGTGAAGCGGCACGATACGGCGCTCTCACCGTCGCTGAGCGCGAGGTTGATGTACGAAGGCTGTTTCGTGCCCCGCTGTTCTCCGATTTTCACCACGCGCGCGACCGCGGCCTGCATGACCTTGGCGAGATGCTCGACGCCGTTCGGCTCCGTCTTGCCGAGTTCGTCGATGACGACGGCGAACAAGTGTTCCGAATCGGTGTTGCCATGAATGCTGCCGAAGGCTTCGTCGCCGAGTGACTCGAGCAGCGGCCGGCGCACGCGCGCAAAGTCCCCGATGTCCCCGTTGTGCATGAACGCGTAATGCCGGCTGCGGAACGGATGGCAGTTGGCTTCGCTCTGGCCGCCGTGTTTGGTTGCGGCGCGAACGTGCGCAAAGATCAGCGGGCTCTGCACGACGCGCGCTAGCTCGAGAAGGTTGTTGTTGTTCCACGCCGGCGTGACCGATCGAAAGAGCGCCGGCTCGCGATGCATCTCGGGCGAATACCACGCGATGCCGAAGCCGTCGCCGTTGAGCGGTTCTTCCTGGTCTTGGCTGTGGAAGCTTTGGTCGATGATCGAGTGCTTTGGCTCGACGACGAGTGACGAGAGGCGGATCGTCGGGCCGAGGTACATCGTGAACCGGCACATGGGTGGGTGTTGTATGCGAATGTCGTTGCGGGCGCAGGGGTGGCTGCGAGCGGTCGGCAGTAGGCGTATTCCATGGCCCGAACCGACCTCGTCTGCAATGCCTTCCCGGAATGCGAAACGCCCGTAGCATTGCCGCGATGGTGCGTCGCCTCACCTCGCTCGCTCTGCTGCTAGCGGCCCCGGAGGTCACCATGCTCGCCAAACTGCACCGGTGGTCCCGGCGAGACCAGCGACGAACTCTGAGTCGGGGCCGCGATTGCCAAACCAAGCGCGGAGAGTGAACGCAGGACGTGAACCCTGATCATGCAACCTCGTGAGGCGGAAGTTCCCTCTGCCGAGGCTAGGCATGTAGAATCAGCCAGTCCAGCCCCGCGCAGGGTCAGTAGGGTCAGTTCATGGCCAACGGCGAGAACACGAGGAGGGCGCTACGCGCTCGCTCGCCGAGCCGTAGCTCCGCCACGTGTTTCGTAGCTGTGGCACAGACATCGGCGCCAGCCCCTTGCACCTGCCAGCGCCAAACCCGCATCATCGACGCATGCTTCTCTCGCTGTTGGCGATCGCGGCGTTTGCGCCGCAGCAGCTCGGGTCGCCCAGTGCTGCACCTGGGCAGGTGCACTGGGCATATTCACCTCCCGTGCGACATGCCCCGCCCGTCGAAGCAGCGACCCCGATCGATGGCTTCCTGCTGGCTCGACAGCAGGCTGCTGGTCTGACAGCGAACGGCGAAGCCGACCGCCGCACATTGGTGCGCCGCGTGTACCTCGACCTCATCGGCCTGCCGCCGACGCCGGCCGAGGTCGCGACATTCGTCGCGGACACGCGCCCCGAAGCCTGGGCCGAACTCGTCGATGGCCTGCTCGCATCGTCGCACTACGGCGAGCGGTGGGCGTCGCCGTGGCTCGACCTCGCGCGCTACGGCGACAGCGATGGCTTCAACTTCGACAAGCCGCGTTCGATGTGGCTCTATCGCGACTGGGTCATCGACGCACTCAACCGCGACTTGCCCTTCGATCGCTTCACCGAAGAGCAGCTCGCTGGCGACTTGTTGCCCGATGCCGACGAACGCTCGCGCATCGCCACGGGCTTCCACCGAAACACGCCGCACAACGACGAAGGTGGCGTCGATCCCGACGAAGCGCGTTGGGAACGCCTGCTCGATCGCGCCAGCACGACGGCGACCGTATGGCTCGGTAGCACGTTCCATTGTGCGCAGTGCCATGATCACAAATACGACCCGATCTCGCAGCAGGACTTCTACGGCTTCGTCGCGTTCTTCGAGACGCAGGACGAGGTGGAGCTCGCGCGCGCTGCCGACGGCGTGAAGACGCTCGTGCTCAGCGAACGGGCCGACGCAACTGCGGCAACGCATCTGCGGCTGCGCGGCGCCTACGACAGCAAGGGCGCGCTCGTCGAAACCCATGTGCCGGCGGCACTGCACGCCTGGCCAGAAGGCGCGCCCGAGAACCGTCTGGGCCTCGCGCGTTGGTTGTGTGCTCCGGACAATCCGCTCACGGCGCGCGTCGCCGCGAATCGGCTCTGGGGCCAGCTGTTTGGTCAGCCGCTCGTCGCCACGCCCGAGGACTTTGGCCATCAGGCCGCGGTGCCACTGCACCTCGATCTACTCGACTGGTTGGCGACCGAGTTCGTGCGCCTCGGTTGGAGCCAGAAGCAACTGCTGCGCGTGATCGTGCTGTCGGCGGCCTACCGGCGCTCGGCAGCTGCCACGCCGCAGCAGCTCGAAACCGATCCGCAGAACCGGCTCTACGCGCGCGGCACGCGCTTCCGACTCGATGCCGAGCGCATCCGCGACACGTGGCTCGCTGCCGGCGGCCTGCTGTCGACCAAGATTGGCGGGCCCAGCGTCTACCCGCTGCAGGCCGACACGAGTGGCGTCGTGCCGATCAACAAGGTCTCGATGAAGTGGCCAACGAGTCCCGGCGAGGACCGGTGGCGGCGCGGGCTCTACACCTACTGGCGCCGCACGGCACCGTTCGTCGCGTTTGCGCTGTTCGACGCGCCGTCGCGCGAACAGTGCCAGGTGCAGCGACAGCACACGAACACGCCATTGCAGGCGCTTGCGGGGCTCAACGATCCGACTGCCCAGGCGGCGGCAGCAGCACTCGGTGAACGCATGGCGCAGTGGCGCGACGGCGACGGCGGCAGCGATCGCGAGCGCCTGGCCTACGGCTTCGAGCTGTGCACCTCGCGGCGGCCGAACGCCGCCGAGCTCGATCGCCTCGTCGCCGCGTTCACAGCCGAACCCGAGGGCAGCGCGTGGCTGCGCCTCGCGGTGGTATTGCTCAACCTCGACGAAACGCTGTGCCGCGGATGAACTTGCCCTTGCAACGCCTGTCGCGCCGCGACCTGTTTGCCGCTGCTGGTGCAGCGCTGGGTGGCCGTTTGGTGCCAGCGCGCTTTGGCGACGTGGGGCGCGTCCCGCATCTCGCGCCGCATCATCCGCCGAAGGCGCGTGCGATCATCCACCTCTTCATGGCCGGCGCTCCGTCGCCGATCGACCTGTTCGACGACAAGCCGATGCTGCGGCGGCACGATGGCCAGCCCGTGCCCGAAGAACTTCTGGCTGGGCAGCGCTTCGCGTTCTTGAAGGGGCGCCCGAACCTGCTGGGGTCGCCATTCTCGTTTCGTCGTCACGGCGACTGCGGTGCCGAGATCAGCGAGT
>JBDSBS010000557.1:0-2511 GCA_039921435.1 Planctomycetota bacterium
CGCGTTGTTGGGCAATTTGCGCCCGTTTCTCGCCCAACGTCGCGCTGAGCCCAAACGCACCCAGAGTCATCAGCACCAGGCCGACAAGGGGCCAGAGACTGTAGCGTTCGATCAGAATGTCCCACCGGACGTGCCAGTGGCGTTGACGCTGGAGCCAGGCGTTCATGGCGCAGCCTCGTGCACCGTGGGTTCGGGCATGGAGACTTCGAACCGGAACTTCAGCGGCCGTGCGCCGTCTTTCTCGTCCAACTCGTGCCGTACGAGGCGCGCGTGGACGAAAGGCCACTGCGATGACAGACGCTCGATGTAGCTGACCATCGACTGATGGTCCTTCGCCTGGCCGCTGCCGCGCAAGCGCGACTGGCGCGTATCGGGTTCCACGCCGAGCAGGGCGATGTCGGCCGGCGTCGATCGCTCCAATGCCGCAAAGATGTCCGGCCACGGGGTGTTCAGGCGGCGAGCCACCGCGTTGAGGGCGTCGACCTCGCGCAGCGACAAGGGCCGCGACGGTGGTCGAACCGGCTCAGCGTTGGGTGCCGCCACCGCCGCCTGCGCGACCTGCTGCACGAGCGCCGAATGCTCGTCGGTCAGGGCCGCCAGCCGCGTTGTACCGATCCAGGCCAACACCGCCAGACTTGCACTCGCGGCGAGCATCGGCCACGCGTGATACGGCGCAGGCAGCGCGATAGGTCGCGGCCTGCGCGCAGCATCGTGCGCCCGACAAAGGGCGGGGCACCGTGCGGGCACGGCGGCGGATCGCCGACGCAGGTCGACCCAGTGCAGATCGCTCACTTGCGTGCCGCCGTCGATGCCGCGTCGAACCTGCTCGCGCTCAGTCATGGAGCGCACTTGTGCGTCGGTCGCGTCGGGCACGACGCGCATCGATCGTGCAAACACCAGTTGCCGCTCGCGCAGCAGCGCCACAGTCAGGACGCCGGGCTGCAAGATGCCCGCCCACTGCGTCTCGAGCGGCGGCGGCTGCAGGGCCAAAGCGCGGATCCAGCACGCACTCACCTCGGCCAGACGGCAACCGATACGGTCGCACAGCGCGCGAGCCGCTTGCACCAAAGCTTCGGGTACGGCCGTCACCACAAACGGGCGCGAAGGGCTCCACGCGCCGTGCAGGGTCCAGGCCTGCGAATCGGCGCCAAACAGATGTTCCATGCGTGTGGTCGCCAGCAGGCGCAACTCGGCCAGGTCACGCAGGCCCGAGGGCGGTTCGATCGAAAAACTGCGCACCCACTGCTCATGAACAGCGACCGTCATGCGCCGCGCGCCGTGCATCGAAAGATCGACGGGCGCCGATGCGAGGCTGGCCGCCAGTTCGTCGAGCGACTCGAACGAGGCACCAGCCAACACGCGATCGGCCTGGCAAAGCTGCCAATTGCGCGCGCCGACCTGGAGGTCGAGCAGGGCGTTTCTACGCCGCCAGGGTGACACGCCGCACCTCCTCGAGGGTGGTCTGTCCGCTCGCCACCAGCGCCAGCGCCGACTCGCGCAGGCTGCGCGTTCCATGGCGCCGCGCGGCTTCGCGAATCAGCCGTACCGGCTGCCGCGCGACAATCAATTCGCGCAACTCGTCGTTCAGGGTCAGCACCTCGGCGACTGCCTTGCGGCCCTTGAAACCCGTGCCCCGGCAGTCGCCGCAGCCAGCACCCGCACGCAAGCCCCAGGACGCCACTTGATCCGCGCGCAGACCGACGCGCTCGAGCTCATCCGCGTTCGTGACCCTGCGCACACTGCACCGAGGGCAATTGACGCGCAGCAGGCGCTGGGCCCAGATGCCGGTCAGGGCCGATACGAAGGCATAGGGATCGAGCCCCATGTAGGCGAAGCGCCCGAACACGTCGTAGACGTTGTTCGCATGCACGGTGGTCAGCACCAGATGCCCGGTGAGAGCGGATTGGACCGCGATCTCGGCGGTTTCGCGATCACGGATCTCGCCCACCATGATCTTGTCCGGGTCGTGGCGCAGGATCGAGCGCAACCCGCGCGCGAAAGTCAGGCCCTTCTTGTCGTTGACCGGGATCTGCAGCACGCCGGGCAGTTGGTACTCGACCGGGTCTTCGATGGTGACGATCTTGTCGCGGCCGGTGTTGATCTCGGCGATCGCCGCATACAGCGTGGTCGTCTTGCCCGAGCCCGTCGGCCCGGTGACGAGCAGCATGCCGTGGGGCTGCTCGACCATCGTTCGCAGCGCGGCCAGCGAGTCGCCGTCGAAGCCCAATGCGTCGAGCGTCAGTGCGCCGTGGGCGGCGACCATGGCCTGCTTGTCCAGCACGCGAACCACCGCGTCTTCGCCGTGCACGCTTGGCATCACCGACACCCGCAGATCGATCTCGCGCTCGCCCGCGCGCACGCTAAAGCTGCCGTCTTGCGGTATGCGCCGCTCGGCGATGTCGAGTTCGGCCAGGACTTTCAAGCGCGAGATGGATTGCTCGGCTACTTCAGTGCCTGCAACGTCGAGGCTGTGGTGCAGCACGCCATCGATGCGCAACTTGAGCGACAAGC
>JBDSBS010000558.1:0-6961 GCA_039921435.1 Planctomycetota bacterium
GTCGAGCGCTTCGCGCGCGACGGCTCGCCAGTGGTGGCGGAACGGCAGGTAGGCGAGCAAGCGGAACGGGGTCGTGAGCGCGCGCAGCACCTCGCGCAGCAACGTCAGCAGCACCTCGAGCCAGACCATCTGCTACAGGTCCGTCTTCCTGAGTGCGCGCCACGCGAGGCCGTAGAAGAGCGCGGTCGCCGCCAGCAAGTAGGTCGTGAAGCCGTGGCTGCGCACGGGATCGAACATCTGCCACGCCGGCGTGTTGCCCGACAACACGGGACCGTACCAGTCGAAGTCGGCCAATCGAAACAGACTGTAGGGTCGGATGCGCTGCGTCAGGTAGACCCCGATCTGCACGATGGTGATGCCGCCGACCCAGAACGCGACGTGCGCCTGCACACGGGACAGCACCGACACCCACGTCGTGAAGGCCAGGAAGCACAACACGAAGGTCGCCGCGTGCACCGAGGCTAAGAACATCTCCCACTTCGGCAGGTCGTACTCGATGACGCGGCTCCAGCCGATCGCCGAGGCGTTGACGACGAAGATCGGTACGGTGACGCACAAAGCACACGGCCAGCTCTTCTCCCAGAGGATGCGGCCGCGCGATACCGGCCGCGCCAGCAAGAACTCGAAGGTCTGCGCCTCGCGTTCGCGCGCGAATAACGCCGTGCCCAAGAGAACCGACGCGGCGATGCCGGCGAGATTGGTGCTGCGCATGAACAACATCACGGCGGCCCAACTGATGTACGCGGCGTCCGAGTCCTTGCTGCTGACGCTTTCGCCGAGGCGCTTGAGCCAGTCCATGCCCATGCTGCGAAACAGCGTCGATCGCTGCAGGTCGCCGTAAATGTCGGGCCACAGCAGGATCACCGGCACTGCGAGCAGCTCGAGGATGAGCAAGTAGACGAACGCCATCACGCGAACCTCGCGCCACGTCTTGCCAGCGATCACGGCGCGCCTCGCTCGTTGGTGGGCTCGTTGGTGGGCCCGTTGGCGGGCGTGTTGGCCCCCGGCCCGTCAGCACTGCGCTCGTCAGCACTGCGCCCGTCAGCACTACGCCCGTCAGCACTGCGCCCGTCAGCACTGCGCCCGTCAGGGCCTCGCTGCAGCAGCAGTTGGTAGAGGTCTTCGAGCCGCGCGATGCCGACCTCGGCGCTCGCCACGCGTTCGGGTGGCAGCTTCCGCACCCAGGTCATCGGGTCGCCTTCGGTCTCGACAACCAGCGTGCCGTCGCGTTCGCGTCTCACTTCGCGGGCGCCGGGTGGCAACACGGTTGGTTCGTGCAATCGCACGCGGGGTCGCCGCCGCAAGAGGTCGCGCGCCGCATCGAGCTGCGCGGCAGAGACGAAGGCGCCATCGAGCAAGAACTCGAGCCGGTCGGCCAGCGTCTCCACCTCGCTCAGGTGATGGCTGCTGAGCACGATGGTCTTGCCGGCCCGCTTCAGGTCGAGCAGCACGTCGCGCAGGTAGAAGCGCACGCTGGCGTCGAGCGCGCGGTCCGGTTCGTCGAGCACGTAGATCTCGACGTCGGGAATCAGCGTCGCCATCAGCGCGAGTTTCTGCTTCATGCCCGCGCTGTAGCTGCGCACCTTCTGCTGCATGGGCAGCGCGAAGTTCGTGGCCAGCTCGTCGCGTAGCGATGTTTGCAGGCGCGGATAGAAGCCCAACGCGAAGTACAAGAACTCGGCGCCCGTCATCTGTTGGTAGACGCCGGTTTCGCCGGGCAGGTAGCAGCACCGTCGGCGGATCGCCAGCGACGCAGTCGCCGGATCGTGGCCGAGCACGGACACCTGACCGCGCGTGCGTTGCACGAGGCCGACCAACGTGCGCAGCAGCGTCGACTTGCCAGCACCGTTGGGACCCACGAGCCCGAGCAGTTCGCCGCTCGCCACCGTCAGATCGACGCCGCGCAGCACCTCGTGCTCGCCGAACGACTTGCCGAGGCCGGCGATCTCGATGGCGTTCACGCTACCTCGCGCAGGAAGTTGGCGAGCAAGGCTGCGCCGTGCTCGGTGCGGAACGACTCCGGATGGAACTGCACGCCGAACGTTGGGTGTGCCCGATGGCGCAAGGCCATGATCTCACCATCTTCGTCGTGCGCGGTCGCGAGCAGTTCTGCTGGCAAGGCACGATCGACGTAGAGCGAGTGGTAGCGGCAAGCGCAGAGCGGCTGCGGCAAGCCCGCGAACAGGCCCTTGCCATCGTGTGAGATCGGCGAGGTGCGGCCGTGCACGGGGCGACCGCGCACCACCATGCCGCCGAACGCAGAGCCGATCGCCTGGTGGCCGAGGCAGACGCCGAGGATCGGCCGTTGTCCGGACCAGCGCTGGATCGCTGCGACGCTGATGCCCGCGTCCTCGGGTCGGCCGGGGCCCGGCGACAGCACGAGGGCACGGCAGCGTCCGGCCTGTTCGACGTCGAGTTGTTCGCTGCGCACGACCGACACTTCCGCGCCGAGACCGAGCAGGGCTTGCGCCAGGTTCCAGACGAACGAGTCCTTGTTGTCGAGAATGAGGATCAAGCCGAGCCTCCACAGTATCGTGCCGCCCCTCGATGAACATCCTGATCGTCGGCCTCGGCGAAGTCGGTTCGTACCTGGCCAAGGTGCTCTCCACCGAAGGGCACAGCATCACCGTGATCGATCCCGACCTGCCGCGCATGCGCCGCGTCGCCGATCTGCTCGACGTTCGGGCCGTGCACGGCGACGGTTGTCGACCCGACGTGCTCGACCGCGCCGAAGTGCACCAGGCCGATCTGCTGTTCGCCGTGTCCAACGACGACAAGGTCAACATGCTGTGCTGCTTGTTCGGCAAGCGCATGGGCGCCAGGAAGACCGTGCTGCGCCTGCGCGACACGTCGACCGTGCGGCGTTCGAAGACGTTTTTTCGCAAGAACCTGCAGCACGATTTGCTGCTGTCGCTCGACGACCTGGCGGCCGAGGAGATCGTCAAGGTGGCGCGGGCGAACCAGGCGTTCGGCGTCGAGAACTTCGCCGACGGCAAGGTGCAGATGCGCCGCTTCAAGGTGCCCGACACCGGACCGTTCACGGGCAAGCTCGTCAAGGACCTCAAGCTGCCAGCGGGCATGCTGATCACGGCGATCGATCGCGACCACGAGGTGATCGTGCCGGGCGGCAGCGACGAGCTGCGCGCCGGCGACGAAGTCTTTGCGCTCGGCGAACCCAAAGCGATCGCCGCGTTCCAGAAGAAGATCGGCAGCAAGCAGACCGCCACGCGCAATGTCGTCGTCTACGGCGGTTCGCGCATCGCGTTGCAGGTGTGCCAGACCCTGGCCGCTGACCACGTTTCCGTGCGGGTCATCGTCGAGGATCGCGGCGAGGCCGAACGGCTGTCCGAGGAGTTGAAGGGCGTCGTCGTGCTGCATTCGGACGCCACCGACCTCAACTTCCTGCAGGAGGAACATGTCGGTGAAGCCGATGCCTTCCTCGGCATCTCCGACGAAGACGAACGCAATCTGATGTCGTGCCAGCTCGCCCGCAATCTCGGCGTCAAGCGCACCGTCGCGCTCGTGCAAAAGCCCGACTACGTGTCGCTCTACCAACGGCTCGGCATCGACGTCGCCGTTTCGCCGCGCCTATTGTGTGCCAACCGCATCCTCGCGTTCGTGCGGAGCAGCAGCATCTCGACGATCGCGACCATCGAGGGAGGCAAGGCCGAGGTGCTCGAGATCGAGGTGAAAGCGGGCGGCGCGCTGGTCGGCAAGACGCTCAAGGAGGCGGGGTTTCCGCGCGGCAGTGTTGTCGCGGCGATCATGCGCGAAGATGGGCAAGTGGTGATTCCTGGCGGTGACGACGAGCTGCGCGCCTACGACCAGATGGTGCTGTTCGTGCTGCAAGGCGTGGTCGACGAAGTGTTGGCGCTGGCGGGCATCGTGCGCGAGTGATGCACAGCACCCTGGCGCTCACTTCTTTGGCGCCTGCTCTCGCTTGCCAAAACCGGCCCGCGGCCGACGCGCGCTCGCTATGGTCTCTACCGATGACTGCCACCGCCTGGGTATCGCTGGTTCTCGCCGTTGCCGCATCCGCGCAGAAGCCGGAGCCCGCCACCGCGGACCGTGCCCTCGAGCACACCGTGCGCGGAACCGTCACGGGGTCCGCAGCCCAATCGGGCAAGTCCGTGCGCCTCACGCTCTACCTCAACGACTACAACAAGGAAGCGGCGACGATCGTCGGCGATGTGCGGGCCGCCGCCGACGGTGCGTTCGAGTTCGCCAAAGTGCCCTGGCTGGCCGGCTCCGACTGGGGCTCCTCGTTCTACGTGCTGCTCGCCCGCCAGGGCGACCGCGTCAGCGCCGTGCTGCTGCGCGGCGACGAGGCCGCCAAGGAGCCGGTCCCCGTCGCCCTGCAGCCGGGCGTCACGCTGAGCGGTCATGTGACGACGGCGAACGGCACGCCGGTCGCGGGGGCCGCGGTGCGCTTGCAGGGCATGATCGATGGCAAGAAACACCTGTTCTTCGCCGAGACGCCGCCGTTCTGGATCACGCGAACGGCCGTCGATGG
The DNA here is from genome assembly GCA_039921435.1 of Planctomycetota bacterium. GTDB lineage: Bacteria > Planctomycetota > UBA1135 > UBA1135 > UBA2386 > DASVAL01. Next base: position 4,514 of record JBDSBS010000558.1, read on the forward strand.
TTCGTTTGCGATCGCGCAGGTTCCGGCCGGCTGGAAGTACTCGGTGGCGTTCTTGGCCGAGAAGTTCGCGCAGGGTCGGCTCGATCAGGCCGCCGATGGGCCGTTCGACATCGAGCTCACACCGGGCGCCGTGCTGACTGGCCGGGTCACCCTCGGCAATGGTGAGCCCGCCGTGCGCGCACGGGTCTGCGCCCAGGGCATCGGCAATAGCGCGTGGTGCACGGCGAGGACCGACGATCAGGGGATCTATCGTCTGATCGGACTGCCGGACGACCGGTACAACGTCTGGACCGACATCGACGGCTTGACCTGCGTCGCCCTCGACTCGCAGCCTGTCGCCATCGGTGAGGAGACCCGCGCGCCGGATCTGATCGCGATCGCCGGTGGGTTCTTCGTCGGCAAGGTGATCGACGCAGCAACCGGCAAGCCGGTGCAGCCGGGCGCGTCGGGCGACGTCGCCATCTATGGTCCCTCGCGCCCGCGCAGCGGCGCCGGTTGCGATCTCTCTCCGATTCGGCCCGACGGCACGTTCAAGATCCGCGTGGCGCCGGGCAGCAACTACATCTACCTGCGCCCCGGCGCGGGATTCACCGCCGTCGCACCCGGTGACTTCACGATCGAAGTCGCCGAGGGCGCCGAGCAGGTGGTGGAGTTCCGCGTGCAGCGGGGCAAGGGCGGGTCAGGGCCGAAGTAGGTTCCGGGGCCGTGTCCGGGCCCCGCTTCTGCCACGCCCCGACGATCGCCGCCCTTCGAAGCCGCGTGCTCCATTGCTTTGCGAAGCAGTCGCGAGCGCGTCCGTGCACACGACAAGTTGATCGAAGCCCTGCAGCGTCACGACCGCTGTGCGGACCCGCTGATCCGCTGATCCGCTGGTCCCGCTGCCCGATGTGCCGAGCGTGGCTTACGCTCAGTCCCAGGTGACGCGCTGCCAGATCACTCGCTCGACTACTGCACCGCCGGCGACGGCACCGCCGCCGTTCGCTTCGCCGGCAAACCAGGCCGCGGTCAGGCGATCGCGCAGCTGCAGTTCGCAGCGAATCGCCCCTTGTTCGGTAGCGAGGTCGAAGGCTTCGATGGTTGAACGCGCTGCCGGCAGCGCCTCGTTCCAGGCGTTGCGCATGCGCAGCGTGGCGTCGCCCAAGAGTTCCGCTGGCGCACTGAAGGCCATGACGAACACGACGTGCATGCGCCGACCGCGGCCATCCGTCCAGTCGTGGTGCATCGGGTCGCTGCGGCCGTAGGCGCGGTCGCCGACGATCGGCAGCGGCTCGCCAGTGACGGTGGGCGCGGTCTCGCCGATCGGCATCGGTGCCATTTCGATGGTCGACCCGGCCGTGCTGGTGCACGCCGCGGTGGAAAGCAAGAAGCCGACTGTCAGCAGTGTGGATCGTCGCACGGTAGAACGCGCATCGAACTTCGCGGCGCCGGAGTTGAACACTCCATCTCAACCCGAGACGGATGGTGGTGCGCGACACCGGCGCGCTCTGCACCAACAGTCGCCGCAGGTCGCGGTCACCGACTTTGGTGATGTTCCTGGGGTCGCGTTTGCCGAATTGGCTGCGGCCAGGCTCAGGCCGAGGAACGCGTTGACGGCGCGACTCTGTCGGAACCGTTCGTCATGGCTGGCCTCCGTTGAGCCACTGGAGATCGACACTCGAGGACGCGGGGTTCCCGCGCGAGCGATGCACAGCGCCTGGCGCTCACTTCTTCGGCGGCTGCTCCTGCTTCGGTGTCTTCTCAGGCTTCTCCGCCTTCTCCGGCTCCTGCGGCGTCGGTGCCTCCGCCGGCTTCATCGGCTTGAGCACGGAGATGTCGTCGGTGCGGTACTTGGGCGTGTAGTCGATCGGGTGCGGCGTTGGCACGGCCAGCATCTCGCGCACGCGGTCGATGCCGGCGAAGACGAAGTAGTGACGGGTCGAGCCCGCGTTGGTCAACGTGGCTTTGCCGGCGACGAGACCCGCGAACTGCAGGTTGCCGTCCAAGTCGCGCCAAAGCACGGTGGCGCCGATGGGCAGTTCGACGCCGGGGTCGGCGAGCACGTCGCCTTCGACTCCTTCGTCAACCGCGAGTGTCACCGAAACCGAACGCACCGACACGCCGTCGGGTGTCCACATGACCAGCAGCTTGTCGTCGGGCGGGGGGCTGTGGTCCAGCACGCGCACGGCCTGCGTTTTGAGATCGATCTCGGCGCGCGTGAAGAGGCTGTCCGTGCTTTTCAGTTCGCCGTCTTCGACGAGCGGGGTCGGGCCGAGGAAGTAGTGCACGCGGCACGGGCCTTCGCTCGCGCTGCGGCCGAGTGTCAGCACGCCGAACTCGGTCGTGGCGCCAAACTCGATGCCGCCCGTGGTCTCGACGAGCGCGACGGGGCGGGACCGGTCGACCCATGACTCGCCCGAGAAGAACCAGACGCTGCAGCTCGGCAACGCGGACAGCAGCAGAGCAGCGAGC
>JBDSBS010000559.1:0-4727 GCA_039921435.1 Planctomycetota bacterium
GGTGAGCAGCGTCTTGTTTTCCTGAAATACGCCTGGGATGTTAATCAACGTTTTGGTGGTCTTGTTGGTGCTTTCCACCACGGCAATGATTGCATTGGTGTTCGCTTCCTCGGCGTTGACAGAAAAAATGGAAAGAAAAATCAAGCCTGCCCCGAACGAGGATCCTGAACACCCATTCGATCGACCGAGCGAAGCGTTCTCTGGCGGACAATCTCGCAAGAGCTCTCTATCCGCCCCTCGCCACCGACCGCACCGCCTCGAGCCAGCCCATGCCAAATCGCTCGTCGGGTTCGAGGTAGTGGCCTTCGCTCCACTCGTTGAGCGAGGCAACCAACACGAGCGGATCGTCGACGGACACCGGCGAACGGAACGCGTGCGCGCGCTGCAGCGCCGCTGCGAACAGTTCTGGATGCTCGCCCGTGACCACCGGTGACCACGGGTACTTGTCCGGCCGCGCACTGCCGAAGTCGGCGCCGCGTGCGCTCGCGTCCCAACCAGGCGCCACCGACGGCATGTAGGGCAAGCCCGAGGCAGAGGCGAAGTGCCGCCACTGGCCGGCGCGCAGTTCCGCGTACTCCCGATAGTCCTGCTCGAACGGTCCCTTCCAGTCCGGCAGGAACACGTAGTGCGTGACGCTGTCGAAGCCGACGTCGCGCACGAGCGGCAGCTTCGTCGCGTTCGGTTCGATCGCAGCGAGGTGCAGGTCGCGATGGCCGCGCGCACGCAGCCACGAGCGCGCCGCGGCGATCGCAGCGCGTGCATGTTCGACGCCGAGCTCTTGCACGAAGAACGTCGAGTCGAAGATCGACAGGTAGCTACGGCCGCCGACCGTCACGTAGTTGGGCCGGTCGAAGTAGTGCTCCGCCAGCATCGCGACGAAGCGCACGAAGTCACAGGCGTCGCTGGGCACGGCGCGCGTTGGGTCGAGCACGGGCAAGTCCGCGCGCGCGACCGGCAGCACGCGCCGCGGCAAACGATTGCTCCACATGCACGCGAACGGCATCGAGGACCCTTCGGTGCTGGCCAAGAACCCGGCGTCGAGCCCGGCTTCGAAGACGCGCTTGCCGCGACACCAGAACACCCCGAAGACCAGCGCGTCGATGCCGTGGGCCCGAGCCAACGCCACGCGCCGCCCGACCGCCGCCGGATCCCGGTCGTCGTAGGGGCCGAGCAGGGGCACCTTGGGCTGCGCGTGCCCCGGAAAGCGGGGCCGGCAGGCGGCGACGAGCTCCCATTCGGTGAACCCCGCATGGAACGCTTCGTCCCGCTCGGGGATCGGGTGCCAGCCCGTATAGACGTAGGCCGCCGTGCGCATGGCCGCATCCTGGGGGCGTTGCCATCGAACGTCCACCGCGGCCTGCGGCGTGTCGCCCGCAGTTTCTCAAGATGGGCTGTCCCGAAGCCCGGCCCGCCCGACAATCGACGCCCGTGGAGCCACGCGACCTGTTCGAGATCCTGATGCGCGAGCACATCGATTCGGTGCGCGCGTTTTTGCTCGGGTCGCTGCGCGACAACGTGGCCGCCGAGGACTTGCTGCAGGAGACGTTCCTGGTCGCCTGGCGCATTCTCGATCGCTACGACCGGCAGCTGCCGTTCGGGCCGTGGGTGCGCGGCATCGCCGGCAAGCTCGTGCTCAATCATCGGCGCAAACTCGGCCGCAGCCGCGTGCACTTCTGCGACGAACAGGTGCTCGGCCACATCGACGACGGCTTCCAGCGGTTTGCGAAGGTCGCCGGCGACACCTTCGACCAGAAACTCGACGCGCTGCGCGACTGCCTGAGCCGGCTCAACGGGTCGCAGCGCGAGTCGATCCGTCTCCACTACGAGCACGGGCTGCACTGCAAGGAAATCGCCGAGCGGCTCGGCATCGGCTTCGAGGCGGTCAAGAAGCATCTGCAGCGCGGGCGAGCCCTGCTGCACCGCTGCCTGGAGACGAAGGTGGGGGAGGTTGCATGACCGCGCCTCGCCGTGACGATGCGGAGAACGGACCCGAGGCGTGGCGCGAGGAGCTGTGGTGCGAGGAGCTGTGGCGCGAGCTTGACGACACGCTGGCCGATGGGCCCTCGCCGGCGGCGGTGCCTGAGGAAGCCAAGCAGTGGCTCGGTGAACAGCGCTTCGTGCACGGCCTGCTGCGCGCCATGCACACAGCCGATGCCGCGGCGCGCGAAGGTCGCATCGAGGCGATGCTCGCTCGCATCGATCACGAGGCGAAGGTACAGCCGCGCCGGCGCTGGTTCTTGGTCGCCGCCGCCGCGTCGTTGTTGGCGAGTTTGGGCGTGTGGGCGGCGCTGCCTGAGCGACTGCCGACGGCCGAGGCTTCGGTGGAACGTGCCGCGTCGCAGCTCTCGCGCGACGTGGATCGCCGCTTCCGCATGGAGATGGTCTTCCGCGATGCGCAGGGCAGTGTCGTGATACGCAACGAGTTCTCGCTCGTGACGCGGCCCGGCAAGCGCTTTCGCGTCGAAGGCAAGGTGGCGCTCGGTGCGATGCAGCTCGGCCCCCTGGGCGAGTACCGCGTCGGCAGCGATGGTGAGGAACTGTGGATCCTGTCGGCCAGTGGGTTCTTTCGCCGCGCTGTGCCGCTGGCCGAGAGCGAGTTGATGCTCAGAGGCGTCGGCGGCGGGCTCGAGCTCGGCTATGTCGACGTGCACGGGCTCGTGCGCCGGCTGCCGGACGAAGCCGACCTGCGCCTGGTCGGCCGCGAGACAGACGCTTCGGGGCGTTCTCTGTTGCATATCGAAGCGATGCGTCGGCCCATGGCGCGAGGAGTCGATCAGCGCACGACGTCGCTGTGGTGCGATGAAGTGACGGGCATGGTCGAATGTCTGGAGGTCGAGGTCGACATGGAGGGCGGAGCAATGCGCTGGTTGCGCTTCGAGTACCTCGGCGAGGAGCCGGCGGGCCTGGTCGACTACAAGCGGCCCTGGTAGCGCAGCCGCTCCCGTCGTCCGCGCGAGCGACATCGCCGCTGCCGCAGTTCGTCCGTGATCGGGGCGGCCTCGTTTCTACAATCGGCTCGCCCTGACCGGGACGAATGAGTTCGATCGAGCCGCTCACCCTGCCGCGACTGCGCCACTTGCTCCACGATGCGACGACGTCGCCGGCCGAGGCCGCGACGGCGCTCCTGGCCGAGCGCGTGCGGGTGTCGGGCAACAGCGCCGCGGCGCACGAACTGCTCGCGCTCGAGGTCGGCTGGCTGTCAGCGCAGCCCGAAGTCTCTGACGCTACGTTCTCGGCGACGTTGGGTGCTTTGCGGTGCGACTGGCTGGCGCTGCGCGTGCGAGGCCTCGAGGCGGCTGCGCTTGGCCTGCCATCGACGTTGTTCGATCTCGCCGAAGCGCGGGCAGCGGCCGTGGTGGCTGGCCAGGCCGAACTCGCGGCGCGGTGCGCGCAGGCGATCGGCAAGGGTGTGCCGCAGGTCGTGGCGGGAGCGGAGCTGGACCAGGAGGCAGCCGAGCGCTTTGCGCTGCTGTCGACGGCCATCGACGACGTGCCCATCGCACACCAGGTGCACCTGCTGCGCTGCACCGGTGAGATCATGCGCGACATCGCGACGCACGCGCGGTCAAAGGCTTGCAAGCGCCTCGCGCGCCGCCTGCTGCGCGCGGCCGATGACCGCGAACTCGCCCGCCGGCTCGAGATCGTCGTCGGCCGCCGAGGCGTCGCGTGGATCGAGACGGCGAACTTCGTGCTGCTCCTGTTGGTGCTCGCCGTGTTGTTCGTCGAGACGACGATCGACTTGTCGCCATCGCAGGCCACTGCGCTGCACTGGATCGACGCCTGCGCGTGCTCGTTCTTCGTTGCCGACTTCGCCTTCGAGCTGGCACTGCATCCGCGCCGCATCTCGTGGTTCTTGCGCAACGCGGCGACGGACCTGCTGCCCGCGATTCCCTCGGTCCTGTTCCTGGTGCCCTCCGTGGACGTGCCTGGCGTGGCCGACAACGCGGTGGTGCTGCGTGCGCTGCGCCTCATGCGCGTCACGTGGGCTGCTCGCTACGTGCAGGCCCTGCGGCCGCTGCTGCGTTCGGCGCGCTTGTTGTTGTTTCTCGTGCGCGGTCTCGATGGGCTGACGGCGCGCTTCACGCAGATCCTCAACCGCGAGTTCGTCTTCGTGCCGGCGGCAGCCGAGGTGCAGCGACCGCTGCAAGAACACGACACGCGCGACGTGTTGTTCGCGGCATTGCGGCGCGAGCATCAACTGCTGGCACTGTTGCCGGCCGAGGAGCGTTCTCCGGCATTGTCGCAGCGAGCGCAGGCGGCGCGCGCAGCGACATTGTCCCTGGGACCCAACCCTGGGGTTCGTCGCCTCGGTGCCAGTGCCTTGCGCGAGATCCCCATCGACCTCGCGATCGAGTTCTTGTGGGCGATGCGACCTCAGGACGTCGGCCGTTGGCTTCGTCCGGCCGATGTGCAGTCGCTCGATCGTGTGCTGCGCGTGTTGTCGGCGGTGCCCGTGCGCTGGCTGCCGATCATCCGTCGCCTCGCCGTGCATCCGCTGCCACCGACGGCCGAAGAGCGCATCGTGCAACTCGGCCGGCGCGTCGCGGAGTGGGTCGAAGGATGGCACGGCCGCATGCTCTTCTTCGCCGACCTGCACGGCATCGTCACGGGACCGCAGATCCTCGATCGCGTGGCCACGGCCATGGTGAAGGCGAGCCAGCGGCCGGCTGTGCGGCTGTTGTTGTTCGGTGGGCTGTTCCTGTTGTTCAACCTGTTGATCGGGTCCG
>JBDSBS010000560.1:0-3091 GCA_039921435.1 Planctomycetota bacterium
GCAGCAAGGCCCACGCCTGCGAAGGCGACCAGCGCCGCGATCGGGCGAGGCAGCCTGCGCCGCTGCAGCCAGCCGAGCGGCACCTCGGCGAGCACCGCGCTCAGCGGCGAAAAGCAGATCGGCAGCAGCCAGGCGCGCGTCGCCTGCAAGCCGAACACGACGACCACCAGCGCGGCGATCCGCAACAGCCCGTTGGTCCGCCGCCCGCGATCCTCAAGTGGAACCACTCATCTGCGCATCATTGCGCGGTGAGTCCGGCCACGCACGCACCGAGGTCGCCGCCAAGCTCACTCGGTCGGCGACGATTCCTCATGGTGCGCTGCCACCGCGGACCCATCGCGCGGCACATAGCAGGCGAGGAACGAATGCACGAACCAAGTGACATCCGGCGCCCGCACGATGCGCTCTTCCGCGCTGCCCTCGGCGATCCCGAGCGCGCCGCGGAGCTTCTGCGCAGCGTCTTGCCGCCCGACGTGATCGCCGCCATCGATTGGCGCTCGCTGCGCCGCATCGACGCCACCTTCATCGATGAAGACCTGCGCGATCAACAAGCCGACCTTCTGTTCACCGCGACGATCGGCGGTCGCAAGGCCCTCATCTACCTGCTGCTCGAGCACAAGTCCGACGACGTGCGCTTCACGGCGTTTCAGTTGGCGGGCTACGTCGTGCGCATCTGGGAGCAGTTCCGTCGCGAGATGCCGAACGCCACACACCTGCCGCCGATCCTGCCCTTCGTGCTACACCACGGCGAGAAGCGCTGGCAGTCGCCTCGCGACCTGCGTGAACTCATCGACCTCGACGGTGCACCACAAAGCCTTGTCGACCTGCAACTCCAGCTGCGCTTCGTGCTCGACGATCTCGGCGCCTGCGACGCCGAGGCGCTGCACCGTCGCCGGCTCGCCGTGCAGACATTGCTGCCGTTGCTGCACCTACAGCAGCTGCGCCGCGATGTGCGCACGGCGGCTCTGCTGGCCACCTGGCGCGACCTCTACCAGCGCCTGATTGTCAGCCCGGGCGGACAAGAAACTCGTCGGTCGGCTAGTCTCCTACGTCACTGCCGTGAGCAAAGACGACTTCCACAACCTGCGCTCCGCCTACGCGCGCATCAGCAAACCCAGCGAGGAACTGTTCATGACTGCTGCCGAAAAGCTCATCCAACAAGGCCTGCGACAGGGGCGCCAGGAAGGACGTCAGAAGGGACGTCGGGAGGGGCGTCAGGAAGGGCGCGCCTCAGTGCTCGTGACCCTGCTCCAACAGCGGTTTGGCACGCTGCCCGCGACCGTCACTGCGCGAGTGCACGCCGGCACAGCAAGCGACCTCGACGTGTGGACGCGCCGCGTGCTGACCGCTGCAACGCTCGAAGAAGTGCTCCTCCTGGATGCGTAGTCATCTTTGTCCGGTGCGTGCGACGCAAGCCCGAGAGTTCGCTGAGTCCAATGCGAGGAGTTCGCTCATGTCGTTCTGTCCTTCGTTCCGCGTCGCATTGCTCGGCGCGCTCACCCTGGTCACGGCCAACGCCCAACAGCCAACCGTCGGCCAACCAGCGCCAGCGGTCGTCGCCACGTCGTGGCTCAACTGGCAAGGCGACGCCCCGACGCTCGACTCGCTGAAGGGTCGCGTCGTGCTGCTCGAGTTTTGGGGCACGTGGTGCGCCCCCTGCGTGCGCGCAATGCCCGGCATCCAAAAGCTGCATGACCGGTACCGCGAACGCGGACTCACCGTGCTCGCCATCTCCTACGAGCCACCGGAGAAGATGCAGCCCTTCCTGACGCAGAACGCCTACACGATGCCGGTCGGATCGGATCCGAAGAAGCAGACCGTCACCGCCTACGGCGTGCGCGGCTGGCCCACGACGATCGTCATCGACAAGTCCGGCAAGGTCGCGCACGTGGGTTCGCCCTACGATGCCGAAGCCGCCGTCGAAAAAGCCCTGGGCCTCGAAGCCGGCCCGGGCGCGCTGCTCGATGTCTACCTCGACAGTCTGAAGAACTCGGCCAAGGAGACCCAGCGCGAAGCACTGCAGCGACTGCTCGAGAAGGCACCGCCCGACTTCGACCTGCAGGCCTGGGCGAAGAGCCACCAAGCACCGGAGACGGTCGCCCTCGAAGGTGCCGAACTGCCCACGCCAGCAACCGACAAGCCGGCTAGCAAACCCGCGGACTCGAAGGACCTGTTGCGGCGCTGCACCCAAGCGTGGCCGAGCAATACAAGCCAGCGAGACCAAGTGCTGAAGCAACTCGGCGATAGCGGCGCGAGCCAGTTCGATCTCGCAGGCTTCGCGCAGGAGACCTTCGCCAAGGCGTTCCCATTCGACGTCGGTGAGCTGAAGAAGCTGCTGCAGGGCCAGAAGTACGCAGCCGTACTCGAAGCCTTGAGCCAGCGCGCCCCCGCCGCGGCCGTTATCGCGACGGCCGCCAAGAACGCGGAGCTGGCGGCGTGGTGCAAGAGCAAGTCGAGCGAAGCGCGCAGCATGGCCAAGAAGGGACTCATGGCCCAGCTGTGGGTGTTCCCCGGTGCGTTGCCCCGAGACGAGCAGGTCAACAGCAAGTTCTTCGGTGAGCTGTCGATCAGCGGCATGGCCATGAGCGAGGACAAGAAGTCGATCACAGGCCTCATGCTCGGCGGCGAGCTCGTGAAGAGCGGACAGATCGCTGCGTTCGTCAAGAACCAGCTGACGCAGGCTCTGCTCATGGAAGATCTCGGCGCCGGCAAGCCGCCGCGCGTGCGCGAGCTCATGAAGTTGTTCGACGAAGAGCGCACGGCCGTCGTGCGCGACCTCGAGAGTCGCTACGGCAAGCCAGAGCCCCGTGAGCAGCCGCCGCGCGAAGGGAAGTAGCGGCGCGTTGTCGGCGCGATCTCTCGACTACAGTAGCTCCATCTCGAGCTTCTCGAGACGGTAGACCTCGTCGCGGATGCGCGCCGCCAACTCGAAGTCGAGGTTCTTGGCCGCCGCCATCATCTCGGTGCGCAGCAGTTTGGTGTGTTGCAGCAGCTCCCTGTGGTCGGCGAACTGCCGCCGCGGCGCCGCGCCCTCGGGCACCGGGTTGCCCGCCTGCTTGGCCTTGCCGCGCCCGCGCTTGCCCTTCCTCTG
>JBDSBS010000561.1:0-6975 GCA_039921435.1 Planctomycetota bacterium
CGTCTCGCGCATCGTGCCGAGGTCGTCTTCGGGCAGCCCGAAGATGTAGTTCGCCATGACGTGCATGCCGCTCTGGCGCACCAGCGAGATCGCCTTCTCGATCGCTTCGGGCCGGTAGCCTTTGTCGACGTCGGCTCGCACCTTCTCGCTGGCGGACTCGATGCCGATCGCGAGCCAACGCACACCGGCCTCGCGCATGCGCATGAGCAGGTCGACGTCGCGGCACGTGTCGATACGCGCGTAGGCCCAGATGTTGAGGTCGGCGCGAAGCGCCTTCAAGCCGTCGCAGATGCGGCCGACGTGCTTCTTGTCCAGCAAGAACAGTTCGTCGGCGATCTTGATGTTGGTGACGCCGTGTTCGTCGACGAGGTTGGTGATCTGGGCCACCACCTGGTCCGGATCGAAGCGCCGGTAGCTGTTCAACGACGGATCGAAGCCAGCCGCGGCCTCGCCCGACTTGAACGGCGCTTGGATGCAACAGAATGTGCACGCGAAAGGACAACCCAGCGTCGTGTACAGCGCCCCGTAGGGTTCGCGACTGGCGCGGCCAAAGCAGTGCCAGTTGTGCGCGCGGTAGCGGTCCATCGAGAGCAGGTCCCAGGCGATGCCCGGCATCTCCGTGCCCAGCTCGCGCACGATCGGCGCCGCGGCGTTGGTGCGCACCGTGTCACCGTCCCACCACAACAGCCCTCGCACCTTGTGCAGTTCGGGCCGCACGTAGTCCGCACGCAACGCGGCGATCAGTTCGTCGATCGTGTAGGCACCCTCGCCGGCACAGACGAAGTCGACCTGCTCCTCGCGCAGCGTGCGCTCGGGCAGCGCGGCTATGTGGCCGCCGACCAGCATCACCTTGCCTTCGGGCACGTGCTCGGCCAGCGCCGTGCAGATGTCCTGCGCGCCAGGCATCGCGAACGTCGAGGCGTTGGGGTTGTGACCGTAGACGACCACGACCGTCAGCAGCGGCCGCAGCTCGGCCACGGCGTTGGCAGCTTGCTCGGGCGTCAGGTCGAGCGCGTTGGCGTCGAGGATCTGGACCGAACGACCGCGCTGCCGTGCGTGCGTCGCCAACAAGCCCGCCCAGATCGGCGGCTCCTTGGCGGCCAGGTCTCTACCGAGGTTCTGATAGATGCGAGCCTGCCCACCGGGGTTGACGAGCAGCAGATCGAGCGAACGTTTGGCAGCCGCCATGACTCAGCCCACCAGCAGGTCGTCGTCGACCTCCGTGCCGAACAGCATCGAGCGCATCGCGGCACCGAGCCGCTGTGGTGTCGGGTAGTAGGCGCGTTCGAGTGGACCGCTCGCCGGCATGCCGCGGTCGGGGAAGCAGATGCGCTGCGGCGGTTGCTGCAGCGCGTCGAACGCCTGCTCGGCCACCTGAGCGCAGACCTCGGCGGCGAAGCCACCGAACGGGAAGTCGTAGTCGACGACGAGCAGGCGGCCGGTGCGGCGCACCGACTCCATGATCGTCTCGATGTCGAGCGGCTTGATCGTGCGCGGGTCGATGAGATCGACGTCGAGTTCTTGCTCTTGGCACGCCGCGAGCGCGTGCATCGCGGCGAGCGAAGCCGCGACCACCGTCAAGCTCTGCCCCTCATGCAGGCGCGCGGCCTTGCCGATCGGCAGCGTGTAGATCGCTTCGGGCACGTGCCCGGTGTTCTTGTAGAGCCAGCGGTGTTCGAGAAACAACACCGGCGAGTCGTCCTTGACGGCGCTCAAGAACAAGCCCTTGGCGTCGTACGGAGTCGACGGCATGACGACCTTGAGCCCGGGCACCTGCGCGAACAGTCCGTGCAACGACTGCGAGTGCTGGGCGCCGCAGCCCCAGCCGCGGCCGATGATCGAACGAATCACGAGGGGCACACGAACCTGGTGGTCGAACATCTGCTCCCACTTGGCCACGTAGTTGACGATCTGGTCCATCGCGACGAGCAGGAAGTCATTGCGCAGGTGCACGTGCACGGGCCGCAGCCCGCACAACGCCGCACCGAGGGCGACTCCCGTCATCGCGTTCTCGGAGATCGGCGTGCCGAGCACGCGTTCGGGATGCGCCAGGTCGAGCATCGAGCCGAACACGCCGAACTTGTCGTCGGCGTCGAGCCCGATCGCAAACACGCGCGGATCGTGCTGCATGGCCTGGTCGATCGCTTCGCGCAGCGCTTCGCTGTACGTGATCGTGCGGCCGCCCACGGGCGCCTCGTAGTTGCTGTCGAACTTGCTCCAGGGCATGGTCAGACCTCCAGCAGGTCGGCAGACGGGAACGGGGAGCTCACCGCGAACGCGATCGCAGCGTCGATCTCGGTTTCGATCTGGCGAGCCATCTGCACGAAGTCGGCCTGGTTGGCTAGACGGCTCTTCGTCAAGAACGCTTCGAGCTTCGCGATCGGGCAATCGAGCTGTCGGTCGATGCCGTTGTCCACGATGTCGCAGGCGTCGGGGCCCTGGTGCTTCATCCAACGCTTGGTCTGGCAGTGCAAGAACACTGGACCATGGCCGGCGCGCAGATGGCGCACGGCTTGCCCCGCCTGCTCGAACACCGACAGCACGTCGGTGCCATCGGCGCGCAACGTGGGCATGAACTGCTCGGCGATGCTCGTGATGTCGTGCGCCGAGTGCGCACTCCTCGGCATGACGTTCGAGTAGCCGTTGTCCTCGCACAGGAACAACACCGGCAGGTGCCGCAGCGCCGCGAAGTTGAGGCTTTCGTAGAAGACACCCGCGTTGGTCGCCGCATCGCCGAAGTAGGAGACCCCGAGAAAGTTCTTGCCGGTCAACTTCGCCGCGAGGCCCGCGCCGACGCCTAGCGCGATGCTGCCGCCGACGATCGCCGACGAACCGGGCAAGCCGTGTTCGAGATCGATCAGGTGCATCGAACCACCCATCGCGTGCGAGCAGCCGGTCGTGCGGCCGTAGAGCTCCGCCAGGAGCTTCTGCAGCGACAAGCCCTTGGCCAGGGCCGGACCGTGCGTGCGATGACCGAGGAACAGCTTGTCGGCGTCAGTCAGGTGCCGACACAGTCCGACCGACACCGCTTCCTGGCCGATGCAGAGGTGCACGGGCGTCTCCATCACGTTGCTCGGATAGAGCGCGGCGATCCGTTCGCTCGTCTGACGGATGAGCCGCATGCGGCGCAACATCCAGAAGCCGTCCTCGCGCTTGATCGTGCTCGTTCGTTCCATGATCAGTTCCTCGGGCCGACGACACTCGCGGGAGGGCTCGGATATGGGATCGGCCAAGCGTCTGCCGGGTCGAGCTCGCGGAAGGCGCGAATGGGTCGCTCTTGCTGCGCCGCCTCGACCGACGAGAAGTCCTCCTCGCGGTCGTAGAAGATGATCTGGCTGCCCTGCGACTCGAAGCGGAACGGCACGTGCGCCAGTTCGGGCAGGGCAGCGAGCACGGCCTGTTGCTCGTCGGGCGGCACGAACAGCAGCAGAAAGCCGCCACCACCGGCACCCGTCAACTTGCCACCGAGTGCTCCCGCCGCCTTGGCGCGGGCGTAGAGTTCGTCGACTTCGCCGGTCGAGATGCCCGGACCGAGGCCACGCTTGGTCGCCCACGCCTCGTCGAGCAGTTCGCCAAAGCCTCCGATCGGCCGGTCGCTCGCGAGCAGGTCGATGCTCTCGTCGACGAGGTCGCGCAGGATGCGCAGGTGCCGCCTCTTCTGCGGCAGGTCGGTGACGTAGGCCGCGGCGACCTTCGAGGCGGTGCGCACGATGCCCGTGTAGAACAGCATCAGGTGCGACTCGAGTTGCTCGAGCCGTCCTGGGCGCAGCACCATCGGCGTCACCTGGATGTGCGCGTCCTGACCGAACGTGATCTTGTTGAAGCCGCCGTTGGTCGCCGAAGCCTGATCCTGCGAACCGACCGTCTCGCGCAACAGCACCTGCTCGGCGTGGATTGCCTCGTGCATCAGTTCCTGCTTGCCGACCAGACGCCCCTGCAGCGCGTGCAGTGCGTGCAGCAGGCCGACCGTGAACGCCGAACTCGAACCCATGCCACTGCGCGCGGGCAGGTCGCCTATGTGGTGGATCTCGATGCCGCGGGTGAAGTTCAAGTGCCCGAGCAGGCAGCGCACGACGGGGTGCTCGATCTCCTCGATCGTGCGCTTGTTCTCGACCTTCGACCAGACCACGCGGTAGCGGTAGTCGAAGAAGGGCGGCAGAAAGCGGCAGCTCAGGTAGCAGTACTTGTCGATGGTCGTCGCCAATACCGCGCCGCCGTGCGTGCGATACCAGTCCGGATAGTCCGTGCCGCCGCCGAAGAACGAGATGCGGAACGGGGTGCGGCTGATGATCACGAAGTGGCCTCCTGCGGGGCCCGTTTGCGCCGTTGCCGTTCTCGCTCTGCCAGCTGCGCGAGGTCGTCGACGACCACATCGGGCGCGCAAAGGCCATCGCGTTCGGTGCCACGGCCGTAGCCGGTGCGCACGAGTGCAGTGCGCACGCCGAAGCGCGCGCCGAGCTCGATGTCGCACGCCTTGTCGCCGACGACGAGACACTGGTCCTTCGCGTAGCCGAGGTCGTGCATGGCGCGCTGCAGCAGCTCTGGCTGGGGCTTGCGACAGGCGCACTGCGCGTCGGGATGATGCGGGCAGTGCCAGATGCCGTGGATCACGATGCCAGCCGCTTCGAGCTGGCGGCGCAGTTCGCGGTGCACGGCGTCGAGCGTGCGCTCGTCGAAGTAGCCGCGGCCGATGCCGGACTGGTTGGTGACGATCGCGAGCTCGTAGCCCAACGCGGCGAACGCCAACAGCCCCTGCACGACGCCGGGCAGCAGTTCGACGCGGTCGGGATTGGCGAGGTAGTGCCGTTCTTCGATCAGCGTGCCGTCGCGGTCGACAACTAGCAGACCGTGACGCGGGAGCACGCGGCGGCGGGCACACGCGGCGAAGAACGTCTCGGCGGCCGCATACGACTCGGGCGTGCCGATGTCGAGAAACGCAGCCGCGGTGCAGAACGCAGTGAGGCTGCCGCCGACCAGCAGCGGCAGCAGTTCGCGTTCGAGCGAGCAGGCGCCAGGCGGCACGTCCTCGAGTAGCGTGCGCGGCAGCCAGTAGATGCCGGCATTGACGAGGCCTGCGCCAGTGTGGCCCTTCTCGGTGAAGGCACGCACGTGACCCGACGGGTCGACGACTATGCGGCCGTAGCGAGAACAGTCCGCGACCTCGACGGCGACGAGCGCGCCGCGACCCGATGCGGCACGCGCACTGGCGACGAACGACCGCAGGGCGATGTCGGTGTACGAATCGCCGTTGAGCACGAGCGCGTGTGCGTCGCCCAGCAGCGGCAGCGCGTGGCGCAACGCACCGCCGGTGCCCAGGGCTGTGGTCTCGCGCGAGTACACGAGCTCGATGCCGGCGTGCTCGGGACCAAACTCACGTTCATACTGGTCGCCCTTGTGACCCGTGCAGAGGATGGCGCGCACACACCCGGCAGCGGCAAGCTGGTCGAGCATGCGGGCCAAGAACGGTTCGCCCGCCACAAGGGCAAGCGGCTTTGGTCGGTCAGCGACGGCCGGCAGCAAGCGCGTGCCGAGGCCGCCAGCCAAGATCATTGCCGTGAAGCCAGCGTGCTGCGCTGGTGGTTCGCCCCATGTTGCTTGCCCTGTGATCGCCGCCGATGCCATCGATCCTCTCCACGCGGAGTTCGGCGCCCCTGCTGGGACACCATGCCATGGGCACTATCGGAGCGGCGGCGAGCCGGCCTTGAATCGCGTCGCGATCAGCTCGCGTCGGCAGCCAACACGCGGCGCAGCGTCGCCAGGGGTATGTTGCCGCCGCAGACCACGATCGCCGCTCGTCTCCCACGCAACTCGGCGTCCGCCGCGCAGGCCGCGAACGCCACCGCGGCCGCACCTTCGACGAGCAGGTGCTGGTGCTCGAGAGTTTGCACGAGGGCTCGCCGGATCGCGTCTTCGTCGACCTCGACGAAGCGATCGACGAGCTGCTGGCAGAGCGGGAACGTGATCGCGCCAGGCTCGACGCCGCCTGCGGTGCTGTCGGAGAGGGTGTCGCTGCACGGCACATCGACGATACGCCCCTGCCGCACACATTCCGCCATGGCCGGCGAGGCAGTCGGGGAGCAGGCGACGAACTCGATGTCCGGGTGCACGGACTTGGCGTACGCCGCCATGCCCGCGATGAGGCCACCGCCGCCGAGCGCGACGTAGACGACTTCGACATCGGGCCACTGTTCGAGCAACTCGACCGCCACGGTACCCTGGCCCGCGATCACGTGCGAGTTGTTATAGGGCGAGACGTAGTGGCGCCCTGAAGCCTCAGCGACGTCGCGCGCGTGCTGCTCGGTCACCACACAGTCGTCGCCGTGCACGAGCACTTCGGCA
Source organism: Planctomycetota bacterium (assembly GCA_039921435.1). Classification (GTDB taxonomy): domain Bacteria; phylum Planctomycetota; class UBA1135; order UBA1135; family UBA2386; genus DASVAL01. The sequence continues at coordinate 6,340 of JBDSBS010000561.1, forward strand.
CCGTAGGCGGCGATCGCATGCCGCTTGGCGTCTGGTGTGGTCTTTGGCACGAACACGGTCGCGGACACTTGCAGCCGGCTCGCGGCAGCGGCGAGACCGAGTCCGTGGTTGCCCGACGAAGCCGCGACGACCCCGCGCCGCAAGCGATCCGCCGGCAGACGACACAGCGCGTTCGAAGCCCCGCGCAGCTTGAACGAGCCCGTCACCTGCACGTTCTCGAGCTTGAGCCGCACTTCGGCGCCAGTGGCCTTTGACCACCACGGAGAAGGCACGGTCGGCGTGCGCTCGACAAGCGCCGCGAGCTGTGTAGAGGCTTCTCGAACGGCCACCGCCACGTCCGCCGCGTTCGCGCGGCGGGCACGGGGCTTGTCACTCATGGGGTCTTCACTGGCGGAGTCGGTTTCGCCGGCGGAGTCGGTTTCACTGCCGAAGTCGGTTTCACTGCCGGAGGCTGTTTCACTGCCGGCGGTGGTTCGACGAAGGCCTGGCCCTGCACCGAATCGAGTCGCAGCGCCGCACCAGGGGGCAGGTGAAAGCGCGCCCCGCACCACGACAGCTCGCCGCCGTTCTCACTGCCGCTCTGCGCGCGCCCACTCATGCTGGTCGGCTGCCGTTCGACATCGACCGCCGTCGACT
>JBDSBS010000562.1:0-4641 GCA_039921435.1 Planctomycetota bacterium
CTCGATCGAGGGCCGCCAACAGTGACAAGCCTCCGTCAGAGCTCAGCGCATCGGCGTCGAACGCGGCGACGACGGGCTTCGAGACGAGGTCTTCGAACAGAACACACTGTCGGTTAGTCTTGCTCACCCGAGAGGATGCGCCTTTGGCACCTTGGTGGCTTCGCAACCCCAGGTACGTTGGTCCTCCTCTCGAACTTCAATCTGCTCGTGAATTATCCGGGCTAGCGACCGCGCCGCTATTCGAAGCGCGCTTGCCGCGCGAGGCGTTTCCTGATGATGTCGATGCGTTCGAGCTGCCCGCGGGCCGGGAAACGCTCGTAGAAGCCCTCGCGCCGGAACTCGACCGCGATCTCACTGATCGGCCGGAAGCGCGCCTCGAGCAGCCGCACGAGCTCGGGCCCAGGCGCCACCGTCGCATCGATCCGTGCAGCCACGTCACCGCACAGTCGAACCATGGCGCCGATCGTCACGTCGCGCGTAACCATGTGGTTCTTGTTGTCGCCCCAGGTCGACCCGAACGCCTTGCTCAGGGCCTTCAGTGTGTCGCGCACGAGGCCGTAACCGCGGTCCTTGCTCCAACCGCGCCCGTCCTTGAAGCGGTGTTGCGCGTCCTTCCTGCGGATGAGGCGGTAGGCTTCGCCGAAGATCTGGGCTTGATTGATCCACATCTCCTGGGCCGATCGGCCGCCCAGCATGTTGATGTGGTACTGCAGCGGGGAGTCGTCCTGCTCGTAGAGGGCTCGCACGAGCATGGCCGCGTACTTCTTCTCCGGGTCGGTGCCCCACTCGATGCGCTCGTAAAGGTCGATGAGGTGCGATCGATTGATGCGCGTGTGTGTGCTGTTGATGACGACGAACATCTCCGTCGCGAAGTCGGCGGTCTTGCCATCGAAGATGACGACCGGCACCTCGACGCGCGCGTCGGCGTCCTTCTCCTGCAAGTAGAAGTGCAGTCCGGCGAGCCGGTGCTGGCCGTCGATGATCAGGAAGTCGCCGCGCGGTTCGAGCAGGTTGCCGGCTCGCTCCATGCCCTTCATGGATTGGAACTCGAGCTTCTCGCTGGTGAACAGCAAGACCGCGCCGGGAATCACCGGTTGCCGCGTCTCGTTCCGATAGAAGTCCTTGATTTGGCCAACCTTCCTGCGATTCAGGTCACGCTGGAACGACTTGCTGTTCTTCTCGATCGCCTGCACGTAGCGCTCGACGTCGTCGGTCTCCTTCTTCTTGCCCATCGGTTCTTCGCCACCGATCGTCTGGCCGCGCTCACCGTAGAAGCGCGACACGAAACGGACCTTGCGCAGCAGGTCCTCGGCCGGGTAGCTGACGAAGTAGAACTCCGACTCCTTCTGGCGCATGCGCTGGGCAAACATCTGGCGGGGCTCCTCTGGGTGACAGTGTGGCGCAGAGTTTGCGCCGCGGAAGGCAAGTTGGCAAAGGTCCGGATGGGGTTCCCGGTGAGGTACTCGATCATGACCCGAGCCCCGGGTCCCTCAGATCAGACGCTGAACTTGAAGTGCAGCACGTCGCCGTCCTGCACCACGTACTCCTTGCCCTCGATCCGATACTGCCCCTTCTCGCGCGCCGCCGCGACGCTGCCGCACGCGACGAGATCGGCATACGACACCGTCTCGGACTTGATGAAGCCGCGCTCGAAGTCGCTGTGGATGACGCCGGCAGCCTTCGGCGCCGTGTCGCCCGCGAGGATCGTCCAGGCCCGCACTTCCTTCTCGCCGGCCGTGAAGTAGGTGCGCAGCCCGAGCAGGTGGTAGGTGGCCTTGATCAGCGAACCGACACCCGACTCGGCGACACCGAGATCGGTCAAGAACGCCTTCGCGTCGGCTTCGTCGAGGTCGACGAGGTCGCTCTCGATCTGCGCGCTGATGACGGTCGCTTCGCAGGCGAGGTGTGCCTTGGCGTACTCGCGAACCTTCTGCACGAACGGGTTCTGCTCGGCCAAAGCCAGGTCGGTGTCCTTGACGTTGCAGGCGAAGATCACGGGCTTGTCGGTCAGCAGATAGAACTGCCGCGCGACCACCTTCTCCTCGGGCGACAGCTGGGTCAGGATCGCGGGCTTGCCGGCGTTGAGCACGGGCAGGATCTTGGCGAGCACGGGCAGCTCAGCGGCGGCTTCCTTGTCGCCGCGTTTGGCCTGCTTGGTCTGGCGATCGATGCGCTTCTCGACGGCCTCGAGGTCGGCGAGCGCGAGTTCGGTCGTGACGACCTCGATGTCGCGCACGGGATCGACGCTGCCCGCGACGTGGGGGATGTCCTGGTCCTCGAAGCAGCGCACCACCTGCACAATCGCATCGACTTCGCGGATGTGGCTCAAGAACTTGTTGCCGAGCCCTTCGCCGGTCGCGGCGCCCTTGACGAGGCCGGCGATGTCGACGAACTCGATCGCCGCGGGGATCACGACCTGGGTCTTGGCGATCTTCTGCAGCACGTAGAGCCGATGGTCCGGCACGGTGACGACGCCGATGTTGGGGTCGATCGTGCAGAACGGGTAGTTCGCTGCCTGGGCCTTCTGCGTGCGCGTGACGGCGTTGAACAGCGTCGACTTACCGACGTTGGGCAGGCCTATGATGCCGGCTTTGAGCGTCATTTGGTCTTGACCAGTTCGGCGATCGCCTTGGTCAAGGCCGGCACGACTTCGAACGCGTCCCCGACGATGCCGAAGTCGGCGATCTTGAAGATCGGCGCGTCGGCGTCCTTGTTGATCGCGACGATCGTGCGCGCGGTGCGCATCCCGGCGATGTGCTGGATCGCGCCGCTGATGCCGACAGCGATGTAGAGCGGCGGGCTGACGACCTTGCCGGTCTGCCCAACTTGCTCGCGGTGCGGCCGCCAGCCGGCGTCGACGACGGCGCGCGAGGCACCGACGGCGGCGACGCCCGGACCGAACGCGGCGGCGAGGTCTTCGATGAGCTTGAAGTGCTGCGTTTCCTTGAGGCCGCGGCCGCCGGAGACGACGACCTTGGCTTCTTGCAGCGGCGTGCGCTCGTTGGCCGACGCGATGATCTCCTTGACGACGGCCATCAGGTCGCCCGCGGGCGGTGCGACCTTGCTCGTCTCAGCGGTGCCGCTGCCGGCCGCTGCCGCCGCGAAGTTGTTGGGCCGCAGCGTGGCGCAGAACGGCGCCTTGGTGGCGCGCACGGTCATCGTCGCCTTGCCAGCGAAGACGGGCCGCTGGGCGCCGAACTTGCCACCTTCACACGACACCGCGATGCAGTCGGTGACGATCGCGCCGTCGAGCAGCGCCGAGACGCGCGGCAGCAGGTCCTTGCCCATGGCCGTGTGCGCCATGAGCACGGCTGTGGTACCGGCGGCCTTGGCCTGCTCGGCGATGGCCTTCGCGTAGGCGTCGCCCGAGTAGTTGGCGAACGTAGGCCCGTCAACTGCGATCACCTTGTGCACGCCACTCTTGGCGAGTTCGGCGCAGGCCGCGTCGAGCCCCGCACCGCACGCGATCACGTGGACCTTGCCGCCCGAGGCCTCGGCGAGTTGCAGACCGGCGGTGACAGCTTCGAGCGAGGGGCGCTTGAGTTTGCCCCCGCGAACCTCGGCGATGACGATGACGTTGCTCATGGGAGTTCGGTGGGGGTTAGAGGACCTTGGCTGCGCGCAGAGCGGCGATCAATGCGGGAACGGCGGCCGCACCTTCGCCGACGATCTTGCCGGCAGCGCGCGCGGGCGGCAGCGCCAGCGAGACGATCTCGATGGCTGGCGTGCCGAGTTGAGCCGGGCTCTCTTCGAGCGGCTTCTTCTTGGCCGCCATGATGCCCTTGAGGTTGGCGTAGCGCGGTTCGTTGAGGCCCTTCTGGCAGCTGATGACGGCCGGCGTCTTGCACGCGACGACTTCGCGCGCGCCCTCGATGTCGCGTTCGGCCGTGAACGCGCCGTTCTCGAGAGTCAGCTTGATTACTTCGGTCACGCAGGCAAAACCGAGCCGCGCCGCCAGGTTGGCGGGTAGCTGGTTGTTGTCCGAGTCGACCGCCTGCCGACCGCACAGCACGATCTGGCACGGAGTCGCCTTGATCCACGTCGCCAGGGCCGCGGCCGTCGAAGCGCCGTCAAAGATCCACTGGTCAGTGGTCAGCAGCACGGCCTTGTCGGCACCGCGGGCCAGTGCATCGCGCAGTTCCTTCTGTGCTTCCTTGGGGCCGATCGTGACGACAGTCACCGAACCCATGCCGACCTGCTCCTTGATGCGCAGCGCCTGCTCGAGCGCAAACTCGTCGTAGGCATTGAGCTCGAACGTGACCCCGGCGGTGTCGATCGACTTGCCGTCCGCGGCAATCTTGATCGCCGTGTCGGTGGCGGGAACGCGTTTGATGCAGACGACAATGTCCATGGCGCTTGGTTTCTCGGGCCGGGCCCGGGTCAGGGCGGAAAATCAGGGCGAGCAGTCTAGCGGGCGATGCACGTCGGTTCGACGGTGCATTTTTTTGGCAGAGCCCGGGTCGGCCGGGCTGGCTACCACGCGATAACACCGCGCCGGCGCCGAGATTTCGGGCGGAGGCGGCGGCCGAGCAGCTTGGTCAGGGATGGGTGGCGGACCCAGACGTGTTCGTCCCGCGGCGCAGCATCCGAAAGCTGCTGCCGCCTTCCTGCATGCCGGGGTTCCACCGCGGCCACCGCGGC
>JBDSBS010000563.1:0-5902 GCA_039921435.1 Planctomycetota bacterium
CATCGCCGCGGTTCCGACTGGCTGATCGAGAGTCAGTGTCCCGATGGTCGTTCGTTTTGGTTCCGCTGCGTCGAGCTGATGGGCGCGGCGCCGCGCGCGCTGGCCACCGACTGCGCGGCGGTCGACCCCGACGTGCTGCGCTTCGTCGGCGCGGGCCGGTCCATCGACGGCACGGAGTTGCCGCGGCCCGATCCGGTTGCCATGGCCTCCGGCAGGCGGGCGGATCAGTTGCCGTGCTTCCGCGCGGACAAGGGGATCGCCCTGTTGCATTGGGAGGCGGGCACCGAAGGCGACGACTTCGTCTTGGCGCCCCTCTCGCCTCTCTCCGCCCGCTCGGCGCTCGAGGTGCCCGGGGATCTGATCGTCGTGCCGGGTCACCTGTGGATCGAGCCTGGCAGCGTGCCGCTGCGCTTGCGGCTCCCTCGCGACCTCGTGATCGTCACCCAGGGCAATCTCTACATAGGGCGCTCGATCGTCGTCGAAGGCGAAGGTCGCCTCTGCCTCGCCACGGTAGCCCCGGCCGGTGCGATGGCGTTTGCCGACCGCGACGGCAACGGCCGCTGGTCGCCAGGCGACGCGGTGCGCCCAGCGGGAGACTTCGCGGGACCGATGGAAGGGGGCGGCGGCGTCTATCTCGGCCTGCCTGGATCCCGCGGCTCGATCCACCTCGATGGCGCGCTGGTGCCCAGGGGCGAAGTGCACCTACGGGTCGACACGACGGTGTCCGGGCCGTTCGTGGTGCCGTTCGGGGTGACCGCGACCACGACCCAGTCCGTTCGCCTCACCGCGGCAGGCAGTTGGGCGTTTCGCGTCGAACGGGAGCGCGTACCGGGTTTCCTAACCAGTGGCGTCCGGCGTCCAGGGATTCTGGTGTTCGAGCCGAGGATTCCCGCTGCGTTGCCGCACCAAGGTCTTTACCAACCGGCCCCTGCTCGCTAGCGTGCTGCCCCCGAAAGTTCGCGGGGTCGTAGCTCAGTTGGTAGAGCGATGCGTTCGCAATGCATAGGTCAGGGGTTCGACTCCCCTCGACTCCACCACAGCCCTCTAGAGAGTCCCGACTAGATCTCCCACTAGTTGATCTTCTACTGGGAACGGACTCTTCTTCCAGAGAGTGCGGCCTGCCAGACACGCGAGTGTCCGGTAGGCCGCATTCATTTTGAGCCCGCGTCTCCTCACGCGCTCCGACGGCGCGTGGTCTCGGCTGGGCTCCACGGCCTATGCCGATCCACGAATCCTGAGCATCTCGCGATGGCAGGCGCCGCGGCAGATACCTACAATCTTTGCCCCTCGACGTCCGCACGTGGGTGGGTCTCGGCACCGAGCCGGACCGATCGCTCGCGCGGCAGCCTCACCAAAGGAACCTCAAAACCATGGGTCGCCCCGTAATCGTCGCCGCTTGCCGCACAGCGATCGGCAAGTTCCAAGGGGCCTTGGCCTCGTTCACCGCACCTCAACTCGGTGGCTTGGCGGTGGCGGAAGCCTTGCGCCGCGCGAAGGTGGCGCCCGACAAAGTCGAAGAGGTGCTCATGGGCAACGTGCTGCAAGCCGGGCTCGGCCAGAACCCCGCCCGCCAGGCACTGCGAGCGGCAGGCATTCCCGATGCCGCGGCCGCGGTGACGATCAACAAGGTCTGCGGCTCGGGTCTCAAGACGGTGATGCTCGCTGCGCAAGCGATCAAGGCTGGCGACATGCAAGTCGCGGTAGCAGGTGGCATGGAGTCGATGTCCAACGCCCCTTACTACCTGCCGACCGCGCGCACTGGCGCGCGCTTGGGCCACACGCAAGCGATCGACGGCATCGTTTGGGACGGGCTGTGGGACCACTACAACGACTTCCACATGGGCGCCACGGCCGAGCTCGTCGCCCAGAAGTACAAGATCTCGCGCCAGGAGCAGGACGCCTATGCCGCGGAGAGCCACCGTCGGGCCGTGAAGGCCCAGCAGAGTGGTGCCTTCGCAGCGGAGATCTTCGCGGTCGAACACAAGCCCAAAAAGGGTGACCCTATTCGGGTCGATGTCGACGAAGGGCCGCGCGCGGACAGTACCGCCGAGGCGCTCGCCAAGCTGCGGCCAGCGTTCCAGCCCAAGGACGGTACGGTGACCGCGGGGAACGCGAGTTCGATCAACGACGGTGCCGCCGCGTTGGTCGTGTGCGACGAGGACTGGGCCAAGTCGAACGGCGTCAAACCGATCGCGCGCATCACAGGTTATGCGACTGGCGGTCTGGCCCCGGAATGGGTCATGATGGCGCCCGAGGTGGCGACCAAGAAGCTCTGTGCACTGCTGCGCTGCGGTCCGCGCGACTTCGACCTGGTCGAGATGAACGAGGCCTTCTCGGTGCAGATGGTGGCGCTGCAGCGCCAACTCGAGATCGACGCGGCCCGCTGGAACGTACACGGCGGCGCCGTCGCCCTCGGCCACCCCATCGGCTGCTCCGGAGCACGCGTGCTCGTCACGCTGTTGCACGCGATGCAGCGCCACGACAAGGCGCGCGGCATGGCAGGCCTGTGTCTCGGCGGCGGCAACGCCGTCGCGATGAGCGTGGAGCGCATGTGAAGCCCGCCTGCACCCCACGCGCAACAGCAAGGCCGGCGACGACCCCCAACTCATGAGCAAGCAGAACCTTCCCGCCGCCATCGCCGTCATCGGCGCTGGCACCATGGGCAATGGCATCGCCCAGACGTTCGCAACCTGCGGCGTGAAGACCTTCATGGTCGACGTCAAGCAGGAGTTCCTCGACCGCGGCTTGGCCAACGTGCACAAGAGCCTCGGCAGGTTCGTCGAGAAGGGCACCTTGCCGGCGGCCGACGCCGAGCGAGCCAAGTCGCTGTTGGTGGCCACGCAGGACATGGGTGTGCTGTCGCAGGTCGACCTGTGCGTCGAAGCCGTCACCGAAAACCTCAACGTCAAGACCAAGGTCTTCCAGGCGGCCGACGAGGCCCTGCAAAAGGCCGCGATCCTCGCTAGCAACACCTCGTCGATTTCGATCACGGTGTTGGGTGCGAGGACCGAGCGGGCGGAACGCGTCATTGGCATGCACTTCATGAACCCCGTGCCGCTCATGAAGCTCGTCGAAGTCATTCGTGGCAACGACACGAGCGATGCTGTGGCCGAGGTGGTCGTCGGCTGGTCCAAGGCGCTCGGCAAGACGCCTGTGCTCGCCAACGACTACCCCGGCTTCGTCGCCAACCGCATCCTCATGCCGATGATCAACGAAGCGGCATTCGCCCTGATGGAGGGCGTTGCCACCCGCGAAGCCATCGACGAGATCATGAAGCTCGGCATGAACCACCCCATGGGACCGCTGACGCTGGCCGACTTCATCGGCCTGGACGTTTGCGTCTCGATCCTCGATGTGCTCAAGGATGGGCTCGGCGACGACAAGTACCGTGCCTGCCCGTTGCTGCGCCGGCTGGTCGCTGCCGGGCATCTGGGCCGCAAGAGCAAGAAAGGCTTCTACGACTACTCGCAGGTCAAATGATGACGAGTACCGCGATGACAGGCAAAGGCACCGGCCCGGACGTTCAGGTTCCCGACTTCGCACTGTCGCTGACCCTGCAACAGTTCCGCGACTCCGTGCGGGACTACGCCAACAAGCACCTCGGCAACGCCGCTGCCTACGATGCCGAGGTGAAGTTCCCGCGCGCCGCGGTGGAGGCCGCCGGCAAGCTCGGCTTGCTGCGCACCACGGTGGCCAAGGAGCACGGTGGCTCGGCGATGGGCAATCTCGCCAGCTGCATCATGCTCGAGGAGATCAACGCGGTCTGTTCGTCGACTGGCGTGACCATTAGCGTGCACAATTCGCTCGTCAACTCGTTGCTCGGCAAGTGGTGCAACGAGGCGCAGAAGCGGCGCTGGTTCCCCAAACTCGTCACGGGCGAGTGGCTCGGGGCCTACTGCCTCAGCGAAGCCTTCTCGGGCTCGGACGCCGCGGCACTGCGCTGCGAAGCTAAGAAGAACGGCGACCACTACGTGATGGACGGCGCCAAGCTGTGGATCACGACCGGCAGCGAAGCCAAGCTGTTCGTGGTCTTCGCTCGCACCGGGCCCGATCGCGTCAAAGGCATCTCGGCGTTCGTGGTCGAGAAGGACTGGCCCGGCGTCGGCGTCGGCAAGAAGGAGCGCAAGCTCGGCCTGCGTGGCTCGCCCACGACGGAGATCGTGCTCGAGAACGTGAAGGTGCCCGCCGATTGTCTGATCGGCGAAGAGGGACAAGGTTTCACGATTGCCCTGGACACCCTCGACGGCGGGCGGCTCGGCATCGCTTCGCAGTCGCTCGGCATCGCGCGCGCGGCGATCGACATGATCCGTGTTCACCTCGCGAGTCAGATCGACAGCAAGGGCCGCCCGAAGGCGACGCAGCCCGACCAGTGGGCGTTTGCCGATCTCGCGTCCGATCTCGATGCCTATCGCTTCTTGACCTGGCGCGCGGCGATCCTGCGCGACAACGACGTGCGCTGCACGATCGAGGCTGCCATGGCCAAGTCGTGCGCGTCGCGTCTCGCCAATCGGGCGGCGCGCGCCGCCGTGTCGATCCTGGGTCTCACGGGCGCCAACGGCACCACGGCCGCCGAACGGTTGTTGCGCGACGCGCGCATCACCGAGATCTACGAAGGTGCCACGGACATCCAACGGCTGGTGATCGCACGCGGCCTGGTGAGCCCCGAATGACCTCGTTGCCACCGAACTCGCCGGGCAACTCGCCGCCGCCCGAAGTACCAGCGGGGGTGCCTCCGCAAGCACCGAGCTGGCCGGCCGGCCCGGGCTGGCCGCAGGCCCATACCGCGCCCCGCGAGTCGCGCGGCGTCGCGTTCTTCGTCGCGATCTTCCTCGGCATCCTACTAGTGGCGAGTGCTGGCTTGAACGTTCTGCTGCTGCTGCTCAGCGTCGGCAGCTTCGCGGGTGCCGGCCTCGGTGCCGGCGATGCCGATGGTGCCTACGACGAGGCGCACGTCGCGGGCGAGCGCGGCGGCCGGACCAAGGTCCTGCAGGTGCCGATACGCGGTGCCATCGCGGAAACGCAGAGCCCGTTGCTAGGCGCGGCTGGCGGCACGGTCAGTCAGGTGCGGCGCGCGCTGCGTCAAGCGGCCGCCGACGACGTGCTCGGCGTGCTGTTCTACGTCGACTCCCCGGGCGGCGGTGTCACCGATTCGGACGTCATCTACCAGATGGTGCGGGACTTTCGTCGCGAGTACCCGAAGAAGCCAGTGATGGCGCTCTTCGGCGACATGGCTGCATCGGGCGGCTACTACGTGGCGGTGGCTGCCGAGCACATCATGGCGCGCCGAACGACGATCACGGGCAGCATCGGCGTCATCATGAGTGCCTGGAACTTCGCGGACGCGGCGAAGCAGCTGGGCGTCGAACAGATCGTGATCAAGTCGGACCGCACGCCGTTCAAGGACATCCTGTCGCCGACGCGCCCGATGCGCGACGAAGAACGCAGGATGCTGACCGGGATCGTCGACGAGCTCTACGACCAGTTCGTCAGCGTGGTGGACGAGGGTCGCGACAACCTCGATCGCGATCAGGTGATCGCCTTGGCAACCGGCGCCATCTACACCGCCTCGCAGGCGCTGGCCAACGGACTCATCGACGAGATCGGCGACCACGACGCGGCGCTGGCTTGGTTCGAGAAGAAGATCGGCAAGTCCGTGACGATCGTCGAGCATCGGCGCCGCACAGGCCTCGGCGATCTGCTGTTCGGCGCCGCGACCCGTCAGACGCCAGTCGAGCAATCGCTGACCAGCTTGCTGACCGGTTCGACCGGCCCGCGCTTCCTGTATTTCTGGCAAGGCGGCCGGTAGCCGACCCGCCCTGCGAACCGGAGTGAGCCGCCCACCGTGCTCCGACCCTCTGAGGACCGAATCGTGAGACCGAGATGCACAACCTGCAACTGACCG
>JBDSBS010000564.1:0-5767 GCA_039921435.1 Planctomycetota bacterium
GCCGGGCGCGCAAGACGACACGACCCCCTGCACGGCTCACTGCATGAGTCCCTGCACGGCTCACTGCACGGCTCACTGCACGGCTCACTGAACGGGTCACTGCACCGGGTGGTGCGCCGCTCGTTCGCCGAGGCCGCCTGATGGCCGACCTGCCACCGAGCGGTCGCCGAGCTCTCGTGACCGGCGGCAGCCGCGGCATCGGTGCGGCGATCTGCAAGCGCCTCGCTGCCATGGGCCACCCCGTGATCGTCAACTACAAGAGCGGCGCCGACAAAGCACGCGCGGTGGTCGCCGAGATCGAAGCGGCCGGCGGCGAAGCGGTGGCGTGCGGCTTCGACGTCGCCGATGGCGAGGCGACTGCGAGTGCGATCACCAAGTTGCTCGAAGACCCGCGCCCGATCGCCGTGCTCGTCAACAACGCGGGCATCGTCAGCGACGCCGCGTTCCCGGCAATGACCGCCGCACAGTGGCACGCCGTCATCCGCACGACGCTCGACGGCTTCTTCCACGTCACGCAACCGCTCGTCATGCCGATGGTGCAGCAGAAGTGGGGCCGCATCATCAACCTGTCGTCGATCTCGGCTCTGCGCGGCAACCGCGGTCAGGCCAACTACGCCGCCGCCAAGGCGGGCATCATCGGCGCCACCAAGACGCTCGCCATCGAGTTGGCAAAGCGCAACATCACCGTCAACGCGGTGGCGCCGGGACTCATCGACACCGAGATGATCCAAGGCGTGCCCGACTTCGTGTTCGAACAGATCCCGATGCGCCGCGCCGGCCGACCCGAAGAAGCCGCCGCCCTGGTCGGTTTCCTTGCTTCGGCAGAAGCGAGCTACGTCACGGGTCAGGTCATCGGCGTCGACGGAGGCTTCCAGTGAGCGCGCCTGCGGCCAACCAGGGCTACGACGTGCTCGTGATCGGCGCCGGTCCAGCCGGCGCTGTGGCGGCAGGGCTGTTGGCCATGGCCGGGCATCGTGTGCTCGTGCTCGAGAAGGATCGCTTCCCGCGCTTCCACATCGGCGAATCGCTGCTGCCAGCCGGCCTGCCCGTGCTCGAACGGCTCGGTATCGAGCCGCGCGGCGACACGTTCATCTACAAGAGCGGCGCCGAGTTTGTCTGCGAAGACACCGGGCGCAAGGGAGTGTTCATGTTCCGCGAGTCGCTGCCCGGTTGCGCGCCGCACGCCTGGCATGTCGACCGCGCCAAGTTCGACAAGGCGCTGCGCGATCGCGCGGAACAGCTGGGCGCCGAGATCCGCCACGAGACGGTGATCGATGCTGGCGTTGTCGATGTCGGGGGAGTCGATGTCGGCTCGAGCGTCGGACACGCCTTCGTCAAGACGCGCAAGCAGACGTTCACGGGCCGCTACCTCATCGACGCCTCGGGGCAATCGCGCCTGCTGGCGCGCCGCGCCGGCACGTCCGAGCCCTACGATCGATTTGGCCACTCGTCGGCGTTCACCCACTACGAAGGTCTCGGCGATGCCGCGATCGAAGAACTCGACCCGAACCGCAACAACATCCGCATCATGCTGCGCCCCGAAGGCTGGGGTTGGATCATCCCGCTGCCCGATCGCTGCCTCAGCGTCGGCATGGTGAGCCGCGGCAAGATGACCCCCGCCGAGCTCGACGCAGGGCTGCTCGAGGGCCCCATGGTGCGGCGACTGACGCAGGGCGCGCGCCGTCTCGATACGCACGTCGTCGGCAACTTCAGCTATCGCAACACCGCACCGTCGGGGTCGCGCTTCACAGCGGTTGGCGACGCCGCGTGCTTCCTCGATCCCGTCTTCTCGTCGGGTGTCACGCTCGCGCTGAGAGGCGCCGAAGCGATCGCCGACCTGCTCGGACCGGCTTTGGCGAACAGCACCGAGGCCGCGCCCGACTTGTTGGTCACGCACAACGAAGGCATGGATCGCGCCTACCGCACCTTCGCCGGGCTCATCGATCGCTTCTATCACACGAACTTCGCCGAGACGATGTTCCTCGGTGACACGTCGGACCAGCCGATGCGACGCGGCGTCATGAGCGTGCTGGCCGGCGACGTCTGGCGCACGGGCAACGACTTCCAGGACATGCTGCTGGCGGCGCGCCGCACCGACAACCGCGCTCGGGCTGGCAACGGTGCTCGAGCCGGCAAGCATGTCGAGAGCAAGCGCGCTGACACCGGCAACGCCAACGGACCGCACGATGAGAACTGACCCACTGCGGGTCACGGGCTATGCGGTGTTGAGCGCGCTCGGCGGCTCGCGCCAAGAACACCTCGACGGGCTCGCCGCTGGCCGCACGGGACTCGCGGCACCGCCGTTTCCGTTGCCGTTCGCAACCGCAGTCGGCGCGGTCACGGCGCCGCTCCCCGAACTGCCGCCCGTACTCACCCCGTGGTCGACGCGCCTCGCGCGCATGGCAGCACAACTCGTCGAGCAACTCGATGACCCTCTGCGTCGCGCCCGCCAACGCTGGCGACCCGAGCGCATCGCGGTCTTGCTCGGCACGAGCACCGCAGGAGCCGAGTCGACCGAACGCGCCTACCGCACGTTCATCGCCGAGGGCGCCTTCCCCGACCGCTACGACTTCCTGCGCCAGCACACGTTCGGGGCCGTGCTGCACGTCGTTTCCGCGCTAACGGGTGCGAAGGGCCCGGCCTGGATGGCGTCGACCGCGTGCACTTCGAGCGCGAAACCGTTCGCGTCGGCCAAACGCTTGATCGAGGCCGACCTCATCGACGCGGCGATCGTCGGCGGCGTCGACACGCTGTGCCAAATGACGCTGCACGGCTTCGAGTCGCTGCAGGCACTCGACCGCGTGCCGTGTCGCCCGTTCCACAAGGACCGCCTCGGCGTCAGCATCGGTGAAGGAGGCGCGTTTGCGCTCGTCGAACGCAGCGGCGAAGCACGCGTGCTCGTCGAAGGCATCGGCGAGACCTCCGACTGCTACCACGTCAGCGCACCGCACCCCGACGGACTCGGTGCACTCGCGGCGATGCGTGAAGCCCTCGAGCAAGCTGGCTGCCGACCCGAAGACATCGACCACGTCAACGCACACGGCACGGGCACGCGCCTCAACGACACCGCCGAGGCCAAGGCGATCCGCGCGCTGTTCGCAGCGCCGATCCCGGTCGTCTCGACGAAGGGCTACACGGGGCACACGCTCGGCGCGGCGGGTGCCGTCGAGTTTGCGTTCGCAGCCTGCGCCGTCGAAGAAGGCTGGATCCCGCCGTCGTTGTGCGGCGACGGGCTCGATCCCGAGATCCAACTCAACGTGCCATCGAGCGTCGTCCGGGGCAGGTTTCGGCGCGTGCTGAGCAACTCGTTCGCGTTCGGCGGCAACAACGTCAGCGTGCTCGTGGGTGCGCCGTGACGGCACCGGCCACGGTCGCGATCACGGGACTGGGTCTGTGGACGATCGGCTTCGCGACGGCTGCGGCGTGGGCAGCGGGCACGCCGGATCCAGAAGCGCAGAAGCCACTCGGCAAGGCCCTCGACCGCGTCAACCGTCGCCGCGCGGGACCACTGGGTCGCGCGCTCGCCGACGTCGTTGCCGAAGCGATCTTGCAGGCTTCTGTCGACATGGCGCAGGTGCCGACCGTGATCGGTTCGTCGATCGGCGAAGCCGCGACCATGATCGGCCTGCTAGACGAAATGTGGCGACACAACAACCCGATGTCGCCCGCCGACTTCGCGATGAGCGTACACAACGCCGCGTCGGGCCTGATCTCGATCGCCAACAAGAACCGCGGCATGACGACGTCACTGGCGGCCGATGAAGACACGCCAGCGGCGGCCCTGCTCGAAGGCATCGGCCTCGTGCTCACGCGCAACACCGCCGTCGTCGTCGCCTGCGCCGACGAACCTGCCCCCGCGACGCTCGTGCAGCATGCTCCACCGTGGGCGATGCTCGCCTCCGCCGTCGTGCTGGCGCCGCTGTCGCCGTCGACGCCGCACCCCACTCTCGCCACGCTTCGCATCGTCTCTGGTCAGCCATTCACGATCGAACGCGGTCGCTTCGACGAATTGCTCGTCAACAACCCACAATGGGGATTGGCCGCGCTCGTCGACGCCGTACAGCGCCGGGCGAGCGGCGTGCTGGCACTCGATCGAGGCACCGGCCGCGGCTACGGCGCCGAGCTGGGGCTCGGACCGCGCGCATGAGGGCCTTCCCGCCTGTCGTCGATCTCGTTCCGCATGCGCCGCCGACGCTCGCGATCGACGAACTGATCAGCTGCAGCGATGGCAAAGCGCACGTGCGCTTCGTCGTCAGGGAGAACGGCCTGTTCGTGCAGAACGGCGCCGTCGACACCGTGGTCACGCTCGAACTGATGGCGCAGGCCGTCGCCGCGTGCCTCGGCTACGAAGCGTTCTTGCAGGGCGGCGGCGTGCGCGTCGGCATGGTCGTGTCGTGCCGCAAGTTCACGCTGGCGCGGCCGCGGTTGCTCGTCGGCGAGACGTTCCACATCCACGTCGTTCGCGTGCGCGGCACCGACGACGTCAGCAACTTCGATGCGGAGACGCTCGACGTGGAAGGGCAACCCGTGAGCCGCGCGACCATGACGCTCGTACACGGCGACAAGCCGCCGGATTGACGGCCGGACGCGCTGGTAGGCCGAGCGCGTTGTATTGTCGCGAGGGAGTTCGCACCCGCTCAGTCCCGTGACCAGCACCTCCGACAACCTCGCCGTCGCTGCCGCCGTCGGTGACTTCGTCGAGATGTGGAGCGCCGACCAGCGGCGCGGGCTCGTGCGGCCGTTGGCTGACTACCTGGCGCGCTTTCCCGGTTTCGAGAGCAGCATCGCGCGCGAGTACCTGAGCCTCGTCGAACCGCAGCCATCCCCACCCAAACTTGGCGCGGCTGATCCCGAGCACAGCTTCGGACCCTACCGCACGCTGCGTTTGCTGGGCCAAGGCGGCCAAGGAGCAGTCTGGCTCGCCGAAGACACGCGCATCGGGCGACACGTCGCGCTCAAGGTCCTGTCGGCAAACGCCGCGACCATGTCGCTGGCGCGCGTCGAACGACTGCGCCGCGAAGCGCAGACCCTGGCTCGACTCGATCATCCCGGCATCTGTGCGATCTACGAAGCGGAGCTCGATGTACAGCACCCGTACCTCGCCATGCGCTACGTCGAAGGCGAGACGCTGGCGGCGATCCTGGCTCGCCAAGGGATCTCGCCCGCGCCAGCCGTGCCCGACCGCACGCACGTCGCCGGCTGGCTGCCGTTCTTCGCCGAAGTCGCGGATGCGCTGCACGCGGCCCACGAACTCGGCATCGTGCATCGCGACGTCAAGCCCGGCAACCTCATGCGCACGCGCGAAGGTGCGCCCGTCGTGCTCGACTTCGGGCTCGCGCGCGACCTCGAATCGACGGCCGTCTCGCTGACGCAGTCCGGCGAACTGTTCGGCACGCTGGCCTACATGGCGCCCGAGGTGCTGCTCGGCCGCACGGCCGACCGGCGCGTCGATGTCTACGCGCTTGGCATAGCGCTGTTCGAGATGGTCGCCGGTCGTCGACCGTTCGTCGGCGCGACCCACGCCGCGCTGCGGCGCGCGATCGAGATGGGCGAGACCACGGCGCTCTCGGACCTGATCATCGCCGGTGGCGCCGACCTCGCCGTCGTGATCACGACGGCGATCGAACGCGATCCCGACCGCCGCTACCGGACGGCGAAGGCGTTCGCCGACGATCTGCGGCGCGCACAGCAGGGCGAACCGATCGCGGCGCGACCGATCGGACCCGGCGTGCGCGTGCGGCGCGCCTTCACGCGCCACCCGGTGATC
>JBDSBS010000565.1:0-4976 GCA_039921435.1 Planctomycetota bacterium
GCGCGCCTGGCCAAGGAGACCTTCGAGAACGTCGCGCGCATCGAGAGCGACGATCCAGAGAGCAAGACTCGAGGCGGCGATGTCGGCTGGCATCGGCGCAGCTCCGACAACCTGCCGAAGGCGGTGCTCGACGCGGCGTTCGCTCTGGCGCCCGACGAAGTCTCCGAGCCAGTGCGCGGCGACGAGGGCTGCTTCCTCGTCAAGGTGCTCGCCGTCGATCCCCAACCGAGCGACCCCGAGTTGATCGAACGGCTGCGTGAATACCGAGCCAAGGACCTGGCGCAGCGACTGCTGCGCGATGCCAACATCGAAATGGTCGCCCCACCGGAATCGGGCCGATGACGGCCACCACCTGGACCGGCGATGACCGCGCACGCATCACCACGTTGCGCGACACGAAGTGGTTGACCGAGCTTCGGCTGTGGCGGCCGAACGACCCCGACGAGATCACGACGGCGGACGTGGAAACGGCGGCCGTGCTGCTGTCAGGCACGTTCGATCTGATCGGCGGTGAGACCACGTGGCCCGCACGCGGCGCGCGCACGAGCCCTTTCGTGGGCAGGCCGATGGCTGTGTTCTTGCCCAAGCAGACGCGGTTCCGCACGCAAAACGGCAAGGGCGAGATCCTGCTCGTCAGCGCGCGCCAACCTGCAGCGACAACACCGGTGGAAGGACGCGAGGCGATGAGCCACAAGCCGCTGCTTGCGATGGCCGGCAGCGGCAAGGCGTTCGATCCGAAGACCGGCGAATGGCTGCCGGCCGAGATGTTTCCTACCTCGCCCGAGTCGCTGCCGCCGCGGCGCATGCAGCGCCTGCAAGTCGGCGACGTCGTCGTCGAACGGGTGCTCGCACCCGACTACAAGGCGTTGATGTTGAGCATCGATGAAGCGGTCGTGCCAGCCGGTGCTTCGCTGCGCCTCGCCGACATTCCGGGCCGAGCGTTGGCTGACGAAGTGCTCGTGTTCGTGCGCGCACCCGACGGCGCTGTGGTGACGGTCGGCGATTCGCCCGAGACAGTGCGCGGCGACGCCGCGTTCTGCATGCCTATGCCAAGCAACGCAGTTGCGATCGAGGCCCAAGCGGGGCCCGTCTACGTCGTGTTCGCGCACGCAGGCAAGGGCTGAAGGCAGCTCAACCCAGCCTGGTCAACTCTGGTCAACCCAGTCTGCTCAACCCAGTCTGCTCAACCCAGTCTGCTCACCCCAGTCTGCTCACCCCAGTCTGCTCAACCCGGCCTGCTCAACCCGGCCTGCTCAACCCTGCTGCTCAGCCAGCGGCGCGAACCCAACGACTTCGACGGCGCTGCCGTCCGACAGAGCGAGCTTGGTGCCGATCGCCTGGAAGTCCTTGGGCAGATAGCCGAGGCCCACGCGCTTCGAACGACCTGGCACCGGCACGGCGTGCATGACACGCCCGACGGGCAACTGGTCTTCGAGTTCGAGCAGGGGCACGGGCACGGCAATGACCTCTCCCGCCGTCAGGTGCAGCAGACACAGCTTGCGGTTGACGTGCCCGTAAGTGTGGATGCGCGCGACGATCTCCTGCCCTGTGTAGCAACCCTTCGTTGTCGAGCAGTGGTCGTCGAGGTCGGCTTCGAGCGCGAGAGTCGATGGCTCGGTGTCGACACCGACGCGCACGAGCCCAGCACCCATGCGCAGGCATTCGGCGAGTTCGGGCGCGAGCGGCGCGCCTGTTGTGGCGGCAGCACCCGCCCCGTGTCGCCGTACGAACGACACACCTCGACGCGACCAGCGCAAGGCGATGACGCCATCACTCGAGGCAATCGTGCGGCTTGCCGTCGGCGGCGCCGCCATGACGACCTCGTGGCACGGCCCCTCGCCGCGCCTTTGCACCGTGAGCTTCTCCGTGAAGTGGTAGCGCTCGAGCAGCGCAGCGAGCCGTTCTTCCTGCTCGGCGTGGGTCTCGATCCACCACGAACTGCCGAGCCGGCCGATCAGGCACGTCACCTGCAGCTTTCCCTTCGCGTCGAGGAACGCCGCCGGCACCACCTGACCCTCCGCCAGACCGAGCACCTCCTGCGTACAGAGTCGGTGCAGGAACTCGGCGGCGTCGGGACCGGCCAGTTCCAGCAGGCGAAAGGGCGCGTCGTCGCGCGCGAACGGGCCGCTGGTAAGGAGCTCTGCGGTGAGGGGATCGACGGTCATGGTTGGTGCGAAGTCAGGATCGAGCTGCACCTGACAGAATGTGCCTACATTCGGGGCTTTTTCGAGCCGATCGTTGAATGAGCCCCAATCTAGGTCTACTTTCCCAGCTTGGTGTCGGGCACTGCTGAGCGGGGCCCAACCCACGAAACCCGAAGATGCTGCGAATCTCGAAAAAGGCCGACTACGCCGTGTTCGTGTTGGGCGCAATCGCCCGACAGGGCGCCTATCCAGGCGGACCGGCCGGCAACACTGTCGTCAGCGCCCACGAGATCGCGCGGCAGGCGGGCCTCAACAAGTCCGTCGTCGCCAACTTGCTCAAGGAGTTCGCCAAGCACGGGCTGCTCGATTCGGTGCGAGGCCTTCGGGGCGGCTACCGCCTCGCGCGCGTGCCGGCCGACGTGTCGCTGGGTCAGATCCTCGAAGTCGTCGAAGGTCGCTTCGCGCTCGTCGACTGCATCGAGCACGGCGGCGACCGCAACATCGGCGACCGCAACATCGGCGACCGCAACGCTGGCGACCGCAACGCTGGCGACCGCCGTGAGGGCAGCCAAGGCCCCGGCCTGCTGCCGCTGTCCGCGGCGAGCAAACGCAGCGTGGGTCACACGCAAGAGTGCTCGCTGATCGCCTTCTGCCCGAGCAAGAGCCCGATGCGCATCGTGCACGAACGCGTCTCGAGGCTCTTCGATCAGATTCGGCTCGACGAGCTCTGCAGTCTATCGCCAATGCAGCTGGACCAGTTGAACCCAGTGCAATCCTCGACAACAGCATCCACTCCGGCGACCGCCACCAGGGCGGCACCGACTCCTCTCGCATTCCCCCGATGAAGACGCCCGTCTATCTCGACTACAGCGCCACCACACCGTGCGACCCGCGCGTCGTGCAGCGCATGTTGCCCTTCTTCCACGAGACGTTTGGCAATGCCGCGAGCCGCAGCCACTCCTTTGGCTGGACCGC
The DNA here is from genome assembly GCA_039921435.1 of Planctomycetota bacterium. Lineage (GTDB taxonomy): Bacteria > Planctomycetota > UBA1135 > UBA1135 > UBA2386 > DASVAL01. The sequence continues at coordinate 3,120 of JBDSBS010000565.1, forward strand.
AGAGGCCGCCGTCGAAGAGGCGCGTTCGCAAGTAGCGCAACTGCTCTCGGCGCACCCCAAAGAGATCCTCTGGACAAGTGGCTCGACCGAAGCGAACAACCTCGCCATCAAGGGCGTGGCGCAGATGTATCGCGAGAAGGGCAACCACCTGATCACCGCTGTGACCGAGCACAAGGCCGTGCTCGATCCGATGAAGTACCTCGAGACGCAGGGCTTCGAAGTGACCTGGTTGCCCGTCGACGGCAAGGGCCACGTCGACCTCGACGAGCTCGCCGCCGCGATCACCGACCGCACGATCCTCGTGTCGCTGATGGCCGCCAACAACGAGGTCGGCACGCTGCATCCCATCGCGAAGATCGGCGCGCTCTGCAAACAGAAGAGCACGCTGTTCCACACCGACGCAACGCAAGCCGCCGGCAAGATCCCGCTCGACGTCGAGGCCCTGCAGGTCGACCTACTGTCGCTGTCGGCGCACAAGATGTACGGCCCCAAGGGCGTCGGCTGCCTCTACGTTCGGCGCAAGAACCCGCGCGTGCGGCTGACCTCGCAGATGGACGGCGGCGGCCACGAACGTGGCATGCGCTCGGGCACGCTCAACGTGCCGGGCATCGTCGGCATGGGCGAAGCCGCCCGCATCTGCCGCGAAGAGATTGCCAGCGAAGCGAAGCAGCTGCGCGCGCTGCGCGATCGCCTCGAAGCGCGCATCTTCGCCCAACTACCGGACTCCGTGCGCAACGGCGATCCCGACCAGCGCCTGCCGCACCTCGCCAACGTCTCGTTCCCCTACGTCGAGGGCGAGTCGCTGATCATGGGCGTCAAGGAACTCGCGGTGTCGTCGGGCTCGGCCTGCACTTCGGCGAGCCTCGAACCGAGCTACGTGCTCAAAAGCCTGGGCCTCGGTGACGAACTAGCACACAGCTCGATCCGCTTCTCGCTCGGTCGCTTCACGACCGAAGCCGAAGTCGACTTCGCCGCCGACCGCATCGTGCAGGAAGTGAAACGCCTGCGCGAAATGAGCCCACTCTGGGAGATGGTTCAAGAGGGCGTCGACTTGAGCAAGGTCAAGTGGACAGCGCACTGAGCAGGCGCTTGCCTTCGGCAAGCGACTGCTCAGTGCAGTCCCTGGGCGGCCGGCAAAGAAACAACAACGCAGTGAATAGACCAACTGGGCGCCGGCCGCGGGGCTTCGCCCGGGCAAGCAAACCAACCAAGACAATCTCGGGCGCTTGCCTTCGGCAAGCGGCCGGGGCGGACAATGCAACCAAGACTCCTTGAGCGCTTGCCTTCGGCAAGCCGCCGGGGCGAGCAGCGCAACCAAGAATCAACGAACCTCGGTGGGCCTGCGGGTCTACTGACTTCTCGGTAGAACTTCCGTTTGGAGAACTGACATGGCTTACAGCGACAAAGTGCTCGATCACTACCAGAACCCGCGCAACGTCGGGTCGTTCGACAAGAACGATCCGGACGTGGGCACGGGCGTCGTCGGCGCGCCCGAGTGCGGCGACGTGATGAAGCTGCAGATCAAGGTTGACGAGGGCGGCAAGATCGTCGATGCGAAGTTCAAGACGTACGGTTGCGGTTCGGCGATCGCTTCGTCGTCGCTGGCCACCGAGTGGCTCAAGGGCACGAGCGTCGATGCGGCGGCTGGCATCAAGAACACGCAGATCGTCGAAGAGTTGTCGTTGCCGCCGGTCAAGATCCACTGCTCGGTGTTGGCCGAGGACGCGATCAAGGCGGCGATCGAAGACTGGCGCAGCAAGCGCGCGGCGAAGGCTGCGGCTTCTGGTCTTGGACAGACGGCTGAGGTGAAGTCATGAGCGAAGCGAAAGTCAGTGCTCAGGCACCCGCGGAGGCGCC
>JBDSBS010000566.1:0-6830 GCA_039921435.1 Planctomycetota bacterium
ACCACCGCCGACCCGCTGTTGAGTGCGCTGGCGTCGTACTACGGTAGCCTGCTGCTCGGTGCGCTCGACGACGACGCGCGCTGGTACCGGTGGAACGTCTGTCTGCCGATTCAGAACGGGTACTAGCCAATCGTTCGCTAGCGGACTAGCTGTCGCTAGTGGATGACGCCGCCGCCGCGATCGCGGAGTTGCCGCGATCGACCGGGCGGTCTTCACACCGCAGCAGCAATCGGAACACCGCCCCGCCGCCCGGCCGATCGCCGTACTCGATGCTGCCGCCGTGCGCGCGACTTCGGCCGCGATCTTGAGGCCGATGCCGATACCGGCCGGCTTGTCGACGAGCACCGAGCCACCCTGCGTGAAGTAGTCGAAGATGCGTTCCTGCTCGTGTGCAGGGATGCCAGGTCCACGGTCTTGCACCTCGACGACGAAGCCGCCGGGCACGGCCAACACCGTGACTTCGACCGTGCCACCGGCGGGACTCCACGTCCACGCGTTGTGCAGCAGCTGGTAGATCGCCTGCGTGATGCGTTCGCGGTCGCCGCTCAGCACGGCGTCTTCGCTGACGACCTGGAAGTGCACGAGCTTGAGTTGCAGCAGGCCATCGAGACGGCTGCAGGCCTGCTCCGAGGCGCGCAGCAGATCGACGCGCCCAACCGTCCACTGCGTCTTGCCGCCAGACAGGCTCGCGCACTCGAGCGCGTCGCTGATGCGCTGGCCGAGCCGTTCGGACTCGCGCAGGATCGTCGTCAAGAACTCGGCTCGTTCCGCCGGCGGCAAGGTGGGCGACGTACGGCTCGTCGGCGGCGGCGGAGCCTCACATCGCGTTCCTGCCCCAATCCCTACGCGTAGTACTTCCCAAACCGATTCTGCAGGAACGCCTCGTAGTCGACCGTCTCCATCTTCAACAACCCACTCGTCGGCAACTTCCCCTCGCGCAGCATGTCCACGATCGCCGTCACCCCAGCCGCCGTCGTGATCTGGATGCCGCTCCAGTTCTCGCCGTCGATCTTCTGGTGGTAGATCGTCTTCGCATACGTGCGCTCGCTGAGCCGCCCCAGATACTGCCCCGTCGCACTCACGAAGATCACGATCTGGTCCTGGAACGTCGCCGGCAGCGCCCGTTCGAAGATCGTGCGCAACAGGTCCTGCTGCGTCACCATGTGCAGGTCCTGCATCAAGAACTTCATGAGCTCGCAGTGGCCCGGGAAGCGCATCGTCTTGTAGTTGACGTTCTTGACCCGGTCCTTGAGCGTGATCGCGAGCGTGCCGAGACCGCCTGAAGTGTTGAACGCTTCGTACTCGACGCCGTCGATCGTCAGGTGCTCGAGCTGCGCCAGCGGCGGCACCGCGACGAGTTCGCCGTTCTCGACGGCCTCGCACGGGTTGCAGTACTCGTTGATGAGACCTTCGGTGCTCCACGTCAGGTTGTACTTGAGCCGGTTGCTCGGGTAGCGCGGTAGGGCGCCGACGCGCAGGCGCAGGTCGGTGACCTCGGTCATCGAGCGCATCAGGTGGTTGGCGACGATCGTGATGAAGCCGGGTGCCAAGCCACACTGCGGCGCAAACAGCGTCTTCGATCCCTCGGAGAGCTCCTTGACCTTCTGCGTCACCTCGACGTCTTCGGTGAGGTCGAAGTAGTGCACACCCTGCGCCTTGGACACCTCGGCGATCAGCGGATTGCAGTGGAACGGCGCACAGCTGATGACCGCCCAAGCACCTTTGAGAATCGCTTCGAGGCTTTTCTTGTCGCCGAAGTCGACGACTTTGCCTTCCACCGGCTCGTACTTCTTGGCGAGGTGGTCGACGGCGGCTTGCGACACGTCGCCGACGCGCACGGAGTAGTCGCCGCACTTGGCCATCAAGTGGGTGACCATGCGGCCGATCTTGCCGGCGCCGAGAATGACCAGAGTGTTCATATGCAGAGGAAGTTGCGCGGGATGGCGGGCGGCGTCGCGCAGCTCGCTGCCGGCGCGATGCAGTTCAAGGGCCGAGCATTGTTGGGAGCCGACTGCCTGGGCGCAAGCTTCGTCGCGTGGCGCGGCGGTCCATCGCGCGAACCGCCGCTCGCGCCGTCGTTTGGCGGGGTGAGCTCGGTGCGGTTTCGGGTCCGCGACGATGCGGATCCGCGGCCCTTGGTCGCTGCGAAGCTGCCGCCCGCTCAGGTTGGCGAGGCGCTTTGGGTCGAGATCCTTACCTTGCAATCTGTGCACAGCATGCACAGATTGCGAGGAGCGATCGTGTCGCATCGCTTCATGCCGCGAGGCCGCAAAGACTCGCCGGTGTCATTCCCTCACTGCGGTTTCAGCCCGACGACGATGCTGATCCACGCCTCGTCCATGTCGCCGCGCTCCTTGCGCCGAAACGACCCGTTGCCTGTGCCCGTCTTGCTGTCCGTGCCTTCCCAGAGCACGTGCGTGTCCAAGAACCCCGCCTCGTCGAACAGCTCGCGCAGCTCGGCCAGCGTCCACAGCCGCCAGTCGTAGAAGAACGCTTCGCGCAGCTTGGTGCCGTCCTTGAACTCGAAGTGGATCGCGCACTCGATCTCGTGCGAGATCGGGTCGTAGCGCCGCTGCTCCCACAAGTAGGTGAAGCCAGAGCGCCGCGACTTGTCGGTCTTGCGCGCCATCACGTCGGGGCCGCCCCACGCGTCGAGGAACAGCACGCCGCCGGGCTTCAGCGAGCGGTAGCAGTTCTTGATGTAGTCGCCGAGTTGTTTGCGCGTCTTGAACACCGAATAGCTGAAGTTGAGCGCCAGGATCGCGTCGGCCTTAGGCGAACGCACGTCGAGAACGTTCTTCTGCAGCAGCACGAGGCGCTTCTGCTGCTCCTCGTCGAGCAGCTTCCTGACGTTGTGGATGCGGCCCCAGGCCAGCGTCGGCCAGTGCAGGTCGACGCCGATCGCACGGTTGTCGCGGTGCCGCAGCACGTGGTGGCAAGCGAGTGCCGCGGTGCCGCAGAAGTCCTCGCGCAGCAGGCGCAGTGGGCGGCCCGAGTACCTCTGGAACCAGCGGGCATAGATGCGCGCGTCGATCTCGGGCGACTGCACGGCTCGCTGGTAGAGGTCGTGGCGGTCGGCGGAGCGGGCGGTCAGGACCTTTTTGCGTCGAGGTTTGCGTTCGGGGGAAGTCGCGCGTCTGGCCATGCGCAAGTGTTAGCCGGATTGCGTTCGCGACTCCACGGTGCTGTTGGCTGGACAGCTGCCGCTTCGCGTGCACGGTCGTTCTCTGGCGACGCGCGTCGTGCGTTGCTCAAGCTTGCAGCGCATCGAAGAAGCGGGCGGCCCACTTCGAAGCAGCTTGCACGGCTGCAGGGTCGATCTCGGCCAGCAGGTCGAAGGAGACTGAGCCCTTGGCGTACTGCTTGCTGCAGCCGCGGGTGGCGTGCATGAGCTTGGCCAGCGAGTCGGCCTTGGCGATCTGCTCGACGTTGCGGGTTGCGCGAATCGCACTCGCCTGGAAGTCCTTGCCGTCGCCACCGCCTTCGACGAAGAGCTGCACGCTCACCAGCGGTTGCCCCCGCGTCTCCCCATGGTCCAGAGGGCGCCGAGCCGGTACTGCTGCAGCCATTCGTCGAGTGGGGCCTTCTCGAGCCGCCGCACCGTTGTGCTGCCATCGGTCGTCTCGCAGACGAGCACCGACTCCGGAGTATCGCTCAGAGCGTCGATCAGCACGTCCGAGTGGGTCGTCACGACGAGCTGCGCGCGAGTCGACGCCTCGATCAGCAGCTTTGCGATCGTGGGCAGCACGTCCGGGTGCAGTCCCAGTTCGGGTTCTTCGAGGCATAGCAGCGGCGACGGAGTCGGATGGCACAGGATCGCCAGCAGACAGCGAACGCTTCACCGAGAGAGCGTCGTCCGAGCTCGGGCTCAGCGCCCCGTTCCCGCCTTCGCCGGCCGCGACTCCACTGTGCAGTAGGCCGAGCCGCGCCGCGCTGCATGCGCCTGCTGCGTCGAGCTGTCGGCAGTCCACGGTCCGAAGTCGGCGTCGAGGTGCAGCAACAGCACCGTGTCGGCATCACGTTCGTGTCGGTAGGCGGGCTCGAACGAAGCGCCTGCATAGCGCGCGACCTTCGACAGCCGCACTTCGTCGATGCAACCCGCGAAGAACGACCCCGGTGCGCCCTTGCCGTCTGGGTCCGCGCCGACGAACAGCGGCAGTGCGTTCGTCTTGCGCACTCCCTTGGCCTCGGCCTCGGCGACAAGCTTGCCGTCGACATAACAGCGCACGGCCTTGCCGTCGAAGACTCCGGCCAGGTGGTACCACTGGCCGGGTTTCAGCTTGGTTTCCTTGTTGCCGGCCCGCGCGTAGCCCTTGCCGAGCCAAACGGAGAACTCCGGCTGCCCGTCGCTGCAGAACAGCGCAAACTCGCTGCTCTCGGTCTTGGCAACCAGCGCGCGCCGTTCGCGGAAGTCTTCGCCGCGCAACCAGGCTTCGATCGTGAACGGTCCGTCGGGCAACTGCGCGTCGGCGGCAGCGATGCGTAGGCACGCGTCCTTGCCGTCGAGCACGAGCACCCCTTCGTGCGGTGCTGCCGTCGTGCCGAGGTCAGGCGGCGGCGGCAAGTCGATGGAGAACGTGCGGCGCGGCAGCGCGATGCGGGCGTGCGCCGCGAGGTAGTCGCAGCGCACTTCGAGCTCGGGCAACGCGAACGGTTCGATCTGGGTGCTGCGCCTTCGCACGGAAAACGTCGTGGTGCCGCTCTGGCGCGGGGCGACGACGAGGTGCTGGTGGTCGGGCGCGAACTCGAAGCCGAGGTTCGCGAGCGGTACGAGTTCGAGTTCGATCGCGCGAGTGGCCGGGTTGTCGCAGCGCAGCGTGATGACGGCGTCGACAGCGCCGTCGAGTTGCACCGGCGCGCCTGGTCCGGCGGCGACGCAGTTCACCACTGTCGGCTCCAGGCGTTCATGCACGAGTTCGACGTCTTCGCTGAGCTGGCCCGTGATCTGCTGCGGATCCATCACGGCGCCGACCGGCAGCGCGACTATGGTGATGCCTTCGGGCCGCACGGTGACGACGTGGTACTGATGCAGGTAGCCAGCACTCGGTGCCTCGAACTCGAGGTGCGCGCCGACCGAGGCGACGGTGTAGTACTGGATGCCGTCCTTGACGCCGTCGAAGCGCATGCGGTGAATGTGCCCCGCGAACACGGCGGTCACGTTGCCGGCCTTCGCCAACAGCGCGTGCACACGATCCCAGTCGGTGCCGTAGCGGGCGAGCCAACGCGGGTGGTGCAAGAACACGAACACGTGCCGCGCGCCCTTCGCTTGCTGCAGCGTCTGCTGAAGCCACGAAAACTGCGCTTCGCTCATGCGCTGGCTGTCGGGGTCGTCGAAGTCCTTCTTGCCCGTCTTCGGGTTGCCTTCGTCGGTGTAGAGCACGACGAACCAGCACTGCTTGTGTTGCACCGCGTACCACAGCGGGCCGAACACCGTCTCGAAGTCGCGTTCGTGTTCGCCTTCGGGCTTGCCTGTGCCGCGCCAGTAGATGTCGTGGTTGCCCGCGACCGGGAACCACGGCATGCGCAGCTTGCTCATCGTAGCCTTGAACTCCGTGGCCTGTGCATGCCAGGCGTCGTGCGCGTTGTAGCCGTTGACGAGGTCGCCGACCGTCAGCACGAGGTCGGGGTCGAGCAGGTTGGTGTCGGTCACGGCCTGGGCGAGCACCTTGATGCCAGCGGCGGGACCGCCCGTGCGGTCGCCGAAGACGACGAAGCCGAACGTGTCCTCTTCCTTGGGCAGCTTCAGCAGCTCGGTGCCCGTGGGGCGGCTCGTGTGAACGCGCGGGGATTGGGCGGCGAGCGCAACGAGTGGGAGGGCTGCGGCTAGACAGAACGGCAACAGGTGGCAAGCCATCGGCTCAGCTTCCCGCGGCGAGGGGGCGATTGCACAGTGAAGTTGTCGAGAAGCCTGGTGGCCGATTGGCAGCGTTCCCGAGCGGCGGGGGCGCGGACTGCGAACACGATGCCGCGGGGTGCCGCCAACCCGAACGAACCGACGCCGGGTCCCTGCAACGCGGCGCCACTTGCCGTAGCGTGGGCGACTCGATCCGCTTCCCCCGAGCCGGAGATTTCCCATGCGAGCTGCAGCGACCTTGCTCCTGATTGGAGCTCTCACTTCTTTTCTCGACGCCCAGCAGAACCGCGACGACCTGACGCCAATCGACATCGGCTACACGGTTGCGGTCCTCGCCGACAAGGCGACGGTGCACGTCGATCTCGACGTGCAACACCTGGCGCGACCGAGCACGCGCGTCGCGATGCCCAACTGGATGCCGGGCGCCTACGGCATCGGCAATTTCGGCGCGCAGGTCGACGAACTCACCGCGACCAGCGGCGACCGCAAGCTCGACGTGCTGCAGATCGATCCGCTGACGTGGTCGATCGACACGGCGGGGGTGCAGACGATGCGGGTGTCCTACAGCGTCAAGCAGCGGCCGGGTCGCTTCGGGCCGCGCGCGAGCGGCGACGAGAAGACCGGCATGCAGGTCTCCGGACCCGGCACGTACCTGTACGTGGTCGGCGCCAAGGAACGGCCCGTGACCGTGCGCTACCAACTGCCCGACGGCTGGAAGTACGCCAACGGTCTGCTGCCGACCAACGACCCGCTCGTGCGACGCGCGCGCGACTACGACACCTTTATCGATGCGCCGACGCAGTTCGGCGTGTTTCAGTCGCACGAGTTCGACGTGAACGGCACGCCGTTCCAGTGCGTCTTCTTCGAGAACGGACAGCGCTACGACTTCGACGTGCCCGCGTTCGTTGCGTTCGTCAAGCGCATCGTCACGTACCAGGGCGAGATGTTCGGTAGCTTCCCGTTCCCCAACTACGTG
>JBDSBS010000567.1:0-4126 GCA_039921435.1 Planctomycetota bacterium
GGCGAAGGTGCGTTGAAGGCCGTCGACGACGTGCTGCGCCTGCACTACCAAAGTGCCCGCGGGCGCGTGCGCTTGCTGCGCATCGCGCGCACGCTCGCCGACCTCGACGACCGCACGGCTGTCAACGAAGTCGACATCTTCGAAGCCGCGACGCTGCGCGGCTTCGCGACTGCGGGCGGCCTGCCGGTGGTGCGGTCATGAGGTCTGATGCGAGGGGTTTGGCCGAGCTTGGCCGCGTCGGTCCCGCCGCCGTGCGTGGCGATTCGGGCTCCCGCCGCACTTGGCTCGGCTCAGTGGTAGAGTTGGCTAGATTCAGACTAGATCTCGAGCCAATGAGCCGACCCATGAAATCCGTCCCCACCAACGAAGTCGGCGTCTTCGAAGCGAAGACCAACCTCAGCCAACTCATCGAGCGCGTCGAACGCGGCGAGAGTGTCGTCATCACCCGGCACGGCACCCCGGTCGCTAAACTCGTGCCCTACGCAGACGTCGTCGACCGTCAGCGCGTCAAGGACGCCGTGCAGGGCCTGATGGACTTCAAGGGCGGCAAACTGAAGAAGGGCCTGACACTGAAGAAGCTCATCGCCGAGGGCCGCTCGTGAGCATGCTCGTGCTCGACAACTCGGTCTCGATGAGCTGGTGCTTCGAGAACCAACGCACGGACTACGCGACGGCCGTCTTGAAGGCGCTGATCGACGGCTGCGCCGTAGTCCCTGCGCTCTGGCTGCTCGAGGTCGCGAACGTGACGTCTCTCGCCGAACAGAAGGGCCTGCTCGCAGCAACCGATCGCCGCAGGTTTCTGCAGCTGTTGCTCGGCCTGCGCACCCAAGTCGACCACGCGAACGCCGAACGCATCTGGGGCGACGTCTTCGATCTCGCACTCGCGCATCGGATCACTGCCTACGATGCTCGCTACCTCGAGCTGGCCAAGCGCTTGAGCCTGCCGCTCGCCTCGGCCGATACCGACCTGAAGGCAGCGGCGAAGAAGGAACGCGTCAGGATCTTCGAAGGTTCCTGACGAACGCTGCAGGCGCGATCACGGCGTCGCAGCACAGGCTCAGCCGTCGTTGGGAATGCGCACGATGGGTCCCGCTTTGGGAACCCTCGGCGTCGACGGCGGTCGACTCGCTGGCTTCTTCACCTTCGCCGCACCAGACGGCTCAGCGAGCGGCCCTTGCAACGTCGGCGCCAGGCCCTGCGGCGACAGTTCGATCGACCGCCGCAGGAAGTCGAAGTCGGATGCGAGTTCTTGCCAAGCAGCGCGCGGCGCGCGACACACGAGCACGAAGAACTCGCCGCGGTTGGGGATCACGTCGACCGTGGCCTGGATCTGGATGGCACCGACGCGGCCGCTCGCTTGCAGGCGTAACGCCGAACGGTCGCGCACGAGAATCTGTTCGCGCGACTCGATGCGCAGGTCTGGATGCAGCAGAGCAAACCAGTTGGCGACGGCATCGGCTGCCGTATCCAGCGGCGTGCCGGCCTCGAGGTGATCGAGCCGCGACAGTCCGACGCTGGCCGCATGCACTTCGCAGGTGAGTGCCACCTGACCATTGGGCGAATCCTCGCGCACCTGCCAGGCCGGATTCGGCACCCAGAGGCCAAAGTCCCCGCCCGGTTCGCTGGCGATCGCGCTCGGCTGGGTCACACCGCCGACTGCGAGGCGCGCACTCTCGGCGCTGCTCGGCACCGCCACGAGCGACGGTCCGGCCAGTTCGCGGCGGATCGTGCGCATGCTCGCGTCGAGCCACTCGGCGTTGCGGCCAGTGGCGCTGGTCTCGGCGATCTCCGTGATCTGCAGCGGCTTGCCGTCGACGACCACACGTCGCAGACGAGCAGCGCCGAAGCTGCGCGCGACGAGTTCTTCGGTGGCAGGATCGAACATGGTGGCACCATCGACAGCGGCTCCGGTGTGGCGCGCCTGCGCGCGAGCAAGGAGCGGGAAGGTCGAACCGGCCGCCCAGTCGAGCGTGCGTTCGCCGCGACCCGAGCGGTCGAGCCGCGTCACCAGAAGGTGATCACCTTGGCTCACCGCTTCGACGATGCGTTCGTCGACGATACGATCGGCCTGGCCCTCGATGCCGAGGCGCGTCACGCTCGCCAACAGCGGGTCGCTGATGCGTTCGCGGAAGTAGCACGTGGCAGCGGTCCAACGCGCGTCGGTCGTGCACAGCGACGTGATCTGGTAGCGGCGCTTGCCGTCCTGAAACTCGTATTCTTCGCCGATGGTGCAGACGCCAAGGGCCGTGTTGGTGACCGAAGCATGCAGCCAGCCGACGGCGAGGCCACGCGCGTCGTGCAGCACGAACCACTCGCTCGAGGCGGGCAAGGCTCCTGCGTTGGCCGCCGGCGAGGCACCCTGGCCGCGCCGAATTGCCTTGACCTCGGCCGTGCTGAAGCCGACCGTGGCACCGGCGTCGAGTTCGATCTCGATGTAGCCCTCGATCTCGGCCGTGATGCGCCCTTCGAACTGATCGCCGTTCACGAGTTCGACGATGTCCACGTTGCGCGCGGTCGGAGCCGGCGGCGTCGGGGTGGGGTCCTGGCACAGACAGAGTAGTAGCGGCAGCAGCGCGTTCATGCGGGGGATGGCCTCCGCACGCGCTATCGAACGCTCGATGGCACGGGCTTTACCAACTGTCGAAGAAACCGACGGCGCCTACGGCCGCGCCAGCGACCGCCAGCCAACGACCGAGAGCGCGACGCCGAGCCCGAGCACCAGCAGCAGCAGCAGCCAGCAAGGAACGGCCAACAGATCGCCCCAGAAGCGCCACCACAGGTGCCTGCCGCGGCGGTCCTCCCAGCGCACCGGGGCCAACCCCTGAACGGCATCGACGGCCGCGACGCCGAACAGCGGTTCGATCGTGTTGGCACTGCCGTCGCGCGGGTGCTCCGCTGCGTCCTCGAAGCCCCCGGTGTGGGAAAGCCACGCGTAGTGCCAGTTGACGTGCAGCGGCGAATAGCGTGGATGCCACGACAACAAGTCGGCCGCGTCGATGGCCTTTGCGGCCGCCGGCGAGAGCTGCCCCGCAGCGAGCTCGCGGGCCACGTTCGCGTTCACCGCTTGCGTCGCGAGCTGGATCACGCCGCGCGTCGGTGCCACGACGCTGGTCACATTGACCAATACACCGAGCCCGACAAGCAGCCACCAGATCCGCGGTCGCACAACCCATGGCCGCGCCTGTGGTAGCACGATCGCGAGCAACACCACGATGCCCGGCGTCACGTAGCGCGCGCCCCAACATTCCCCACCTTGCCACCCGCGCGCCGTCGCAAACAGCAGCATTGGCAGCGCGAACAGCGCCCACGCGAGCCAACGCAGTTGGCCTGTGTGCCGCGACCGCAGCGTCATCGGCAGCGCGAGCCACAGCAGCGGCGAACACCAGAGGATGCCGCGGCCAGCGGCGAAGAACAGTTTCGTGAGGCCAAGCCAGACTGGCTGGTCGAACCAGGTGTCGGCTTCGGGGTAACCAGTGTCGAGAGGGTTGCCAAAGCGCGCCATGTCGACGGCCATCAGCAGGGCCGCGAACGGCACTCCACCGGCCGCGAACCACAACAGCTCCGTCCAGCGGCAGCGGCGGCGAGCCGCCAGCGCGATCGCAACACCGCACGCGAGCACGAGCATCGCATTTTGGTAGCGCAGCAACACCGAGGCGCCGGCCGCAGCGCCGCCCGCCAGCAGAACCCACCGCGACGCCGTGCCGACGTGGGCCTTCACGGTCACCAACGAGGCGGCCAGGAAGCAGCAGAGCCCGGGCCCGTCCGACAGCGTCTCACGGCCCAGCGCGAAGAACTGGGTCGCACCGCCGATGGCCAAAGTCGTGATCGCTGCGTCGCGCGCACCGGCGCCGAGCGCGCGCGCCAGCAGGTAGAGCAACAGCAACGAGGTCGCAGCACAACCGGCCGGCACGAGCAGTGAGATGAGACCCTGGATCAGGACCGGATGCCCTCGTAGGTACGAATGGGAGAAGGTCCCACCCGGTGCCACGCGTTCGCGGAACGTTGCCTCGACGCCCGGAGCCAGGCCTTGCAGAACCTCGCCCGCGGCGACGAACGGCACCAGCAACCACACGTGGCCGATCGGAAACCACACGTAGGAGCGACCGTTCAACCCGATCTTGCCGAA
>JBDSBS010000568.1:0-4325 GCA_039921435.1 Planctomycetota bacterium
GCGCGTCTGCACGGAGCCGTGTGTCGATGCGGAGAAGTGGTTGCCCGGGCCGTCGGTGGCACGGTTCCGACTGGACAGCATCCCTGCCGCTGCGGACGTGTGGTCAGCTGGCCTGACCCGCAGAGCAGGCCCAGCTGACGGCCGACAGCGCGCGGCTAGTTCTCGTACTGGCCTAGTTCGCGTACTGAATGGGCAGGCAGAAGTTCCACTTGTTCCACCGGTCGTTCGCCGACATGTTGCCGAGCAGCATGCCGCCGTACAACAGGGCCTTGGTGCGCACCGTGCTGTTGGACGTCATCGTCGCCAGGTAGTGCAGTCCCCCGATGAGGAACGTGTGCGCACCGCCGAGTGGCGAGTCACCGAAGTGGATCCCGCTCGGAATGGTGTCCCAGTAGTTCGCTGGCACAGGATTGCCTTGGTAGCGTGCTGGCACGTAGTAGCGCAAACCCTGCGCGACGGACCCAAAGATGGAGCTCGTCACGTTCGTCACCCACGAGTACTCCACTGTGGTCGCGACGTCCTCCGCGATCTGCAGCAGAACCGGTTCCCCCCATGCCTTGTAGGCGCCGAGATAGCCCCACAGAACAGCGCCGTGGTGCCACGGCATGAAGAACTGGTGGCCGGACGGATAGAACGTGTTGGGGTAGTCGTCCTGGAAGACCATGGCCTTGCTCGGATCGGTCTTTTGCCGGTGCACATCGACGATTTCGTTGACGCGCCGCATGTCGTAGTCGCGGATCGAGTTGTCCTGAGTGGCCTGGTAGATCTGCACGAAGCCCTGCAGGCACCAGCCCTCGGCGCGCGCCGGCTGCACGATCGACGTGTAGTAGTAGTTGAGACGCAGCAGACCCTTGAGGCTCTGGCCCAACTGACGAAGCTCCTCCTTGGCCCACGCATCGCCCGTGACCGTGTAGTAGTCGAACAGCAGGTCGCAGCTCCAGTGCTCGTGGTCGAAGTGGAACCAGCCATGGGCGCGCGGCTGGCCTACGCTGAGCGAGCGGTACTGAGGATACGGGTCGTTGTCGCGCAGCGCGCGGCGGCCCAGGCTCTGACCCTGCACCAACAACATCGGCGTGCCGTCCCACAGCAGGATCTGCTGTTCGGCGCCGACCTGCAGGTTCCACAGGTGGTAGGGGCGCATCGCCTGTGCCCACGCCATCTGCTCGAGCCTCTGCAGAAGGCGGTGGTTCTGCCCCTGCAACGCGTGGGCGAACTCCACACTCATAGCCGCGTTGCGAGGAGTGCCAGTCGTGGCGGTGATCATGATGTCGCCGTGCGTGCCCCACGTGCCGAAGAAGTTGGCTCCCGCAAAGCTCTGGTACTCACCTTCTGCTCTAGCAGCACTGTCGGCTGGACCCGGGATCGGGCCGCCGAGCAGGCCGGCCGCCGCGGTCTCCTGCCAGGCGCGCTGACTGCCCAACGCATACATCGGTTGCGCAACGATCGCGCTCGCGCTCGCTTGCCAGCGCGCGGCCTCTTCCGGACTCGCTCCGGAGGGCTCGCAGCGCAGCACGAAGCGGTAACGCCGCGTTTGCGCATCCGTAATGTAGGTGTCCGTCATCACCTTGAAGGCCGTGTAGCCACCCGCCAGCGACTCCAAAGCACCGATGCCCTCCTGCGTGGGTCGGTACGGCAGCACCTCCGTCGCTCCCTTGCAGAGGAAGCTCGCCGAACGCACGTCGACGGTGCCCAGAGCCCGCAGGTTTGGATCCGTGTTGCCCGGCGGAATGCTGTCGGCACCGAGGTAGTCGCTGCCGACGATCCAGTCGACGACGAGGAACGGCATGTCGCGGTACTCGGTGACGTAGAACATCGACGTCAGGTAGTCGCGGCCGATGCCCGTCTGGCCGGGCACGGCCGTGTGATAGGTGCGCCAACGCTTCGTCTGCATGAGCGGCGTCTCCTGCACCACGGTGCCCGCGCCCGCGATGAAGCCGCGATACGGCACCGAGAACGTGTCCTTCACTTCAGCGCCGAGTTCTAGGTTGGTCGCAACCTGAGCAACCCATGCGTTGCGCGTGAACGGCCCAGTCGCCGCCGGCTCGTCGCGAGCCACGACGTATGTTTTCGTCTGGCCTGCATTCAGCGTGTCGGTGAATTGGGCCTGGGCGACCTTGATCGTGCCGTCGGCCCAGTACTGTAGCGGCATCCAAGCCGTTTGATGCCCGCTCACGACGATGTTCTGAAGGCTCGGATAGGCACCCTCGGGGAACGGCACCGATGCGCGGATGGTTTCGGTACGCGCGGTCGTGGCCTGGTTCTTGACCGAGAAGTCGAGCACGATCGAGAGCGGGTTACCGCTGCCGCCGGGCCCACCGGGGCCGCCACCCGAACCCGGACCACCACCACCACCACCGGGAGGTGGGTCACCGCCTCCGGAAGAACCAGTTTCCCCACCGCTGCTGCATGCCGCCAACACGGTGGACAGTAGCAGCACGGGCCATCGGCTAGGGCGAGAAGAATTTGTGCGCTTCATGGTTGTCTCGGCGGAGCAGCGCTCTACGCACTGGATCCACCGAACGGGCATCGGATCTCAGGCACCGCGCCTGAACCGTGACAACCACTCGGTATCAAACTGAGCTTGGCGCTGCGCAACCCCTTCGCTACGTTCCCATAGCCGCGAGAGTGGCGGAACTGGCAGACGCACGGGTTTTAGGTACCCGCGAGCGCAAGCTCTTCAGGGTTCGAGTCCCTGCTCTCGCACCATTGTGACCCTTGGCGCAAGCACCGCGCGACCCAGGGCTGGCAACAGGGCCAGCCAGCGCTACGCTCCGCCGCTTTCCTGTTCGCAACAAACCAGCTGCTCATGACGCACGTCATCGCCCAACCCTGCATCAGTGTGAAGGATAAGGCCTGTGTGGATGTCTGCCCCGTGGACTGCATCCACGGCAAGGAGGCGGACCCACAGCTCTACATCAACCCGAACGATTGCATCGACTGCACCCTGTGTGTGGACGCATGCCCGGTCACGGCGATCTTCGCCGAAGAGGACCTGCCGGCGGAGTGGAGCGACTACACTGTCAAGAACCGCAACTACTTCGCAGGCTAGCGCCCACAGCAAGCCGCCAGCGGCCACTTCGGGACGCAGATTCTTCTTGGGCGGAGCTCTCCTGGGCGCATGACGAGCGCATGGCGGCGAGGTGCACCTTGGATCGATACAGTCGGCAGGAACGCGTCGCCGGCATCGGTGCCGAGGGTCAAGCGAGGATCCGGCAGTCGCGGGTGCTCGTGGTCGGCTGCGGCGCACTGGGCACGCACATCGCTGACGCCCTGGCGCGCGCGGGGGTGGGCGAACTCTGGCTCGTCGACCGCGACATCGTCGAATGGAGCAACCTGCAGCGCCAGGTTCTGTTCACGGAGCACGACGCACGCGAGAGCACACCGAAGGCCGTGGCAGCAGCTGCGCGCCTGCGCGAAGTCAACGGCGAGTGTCGGGTCGTACCATTCGTGGTGGATTGCTCGGTGGACTTCCTGCGCGGTCTGCCGCTGGCACCCCAACTCGTGCTTGACGGCACCGACAACTTCCCGACCCGTTACCTGCTCAACGATTGGTGCGCCGAACAGCGCATCCCCTGGATCTACGGTGGTGCGGTGGGCAGCGAGGGTGCCGCGATGGTCCTGTCGCCGCCAGGGCCGTGCTTGCGCTGCTTGTGGCCCGAAGCGCCGCAAGGTTCCGACGTCGGCAACTGCGAGACGGCCGGCATCCTCGCGCCCGCCATCGCCGCCGTCACGGCCTTCCAGACCGCCGAAGCACTGAAGCTGCTGGTCGGCAACGCCGACACTACGCGCGGGGTCTTCACGTGCGACGTGTGGCGCGGCACCTACTCGGTCATGCCGGTTGCGATGCAGTCCGCCGCGGACTGCGTCGTATGCCGCCGCGAACGGTTCCCGGCGCTCACGACGGCGCCATCGTCGGCCGTCACTCTGTGCGGCCGCGACGCCGTGCAAGTCGATCCACCGCGCACGCTCGCAGTGGACCTGGAGGCTCTCGCGAGACGCCTCGCGGGCAACGTCACCCAACTCGAACGGACACCCCATCTGCTTCGATTCGCCGCCGACGGCTGTCGCTTCAGCGTGTTCCCGGGCGGCAGAGCACTGTTGTTCGGCGTACGCGATCCGCTGCGGGCGCGCGCCCTCTACGATCGGTGGATCGGTGCTTGCTGACGCCACGATCTGCCTCGACTGATCTACCTCGACATGATCTACCTCGACCATGCGGCAACGAGTCATCCGAAACCGGCTACCGTGCTCTTGGCGATGCAGAGCTGGTTCGAGCAGGTCGGCGTAAGTGCCGAGCGTGGCGATGGCGTGCGGTGCCGAGCTGC
>JBDSBS010000569.1:0-5302 GCA_039921435.1 Planctomycetota bacterium
GGCGTCGACTCGCTCAATCGCGACCGCGCCAAGGCGCTGCGCTTCGACCTCGTGCAGCCGCTGCGCCTGCAGGGGTCTGGTTGTCGCCTATGTGTCGCAACCCACAGCGGGTGGTTTCGCCACGCCAACGCTTTGCCTAATCTCTCCGCCCTCGCCCCGGAGAGTTCATGCACCTTCGTTTGCTCGCCATCTTGCTCACCTGTGGAAGCCTCGCCGTCGCCGGTCTCGGCCAAACCAAGGCGCAGCCAGTCACCCCTGCGAAGAAGGGCTGGAGCCTGACTCCCGAGCAACTCGACGAACGGCTTGCCGAGGTCAAGGCCAAGCTGCTGCCGCGCGTCTGGTCGCCCAAGTGCGACGACGACGTGCTGACCCAACGCAAGTACCTCGACAAGTGGCAGGTCGTGCCGAGCGAGCACTACCTCGTCTACACCAACGGGCCGACGGCGTCGTGCAAGAGTTACGCGGTCACGCTCGAGAAACTCTACGCGGTCATCAAGAACGAGCTGCCGTTCGAAGATCCCGATCGCCCGCTGATCGCCTACATCTTCGCCGACCGCGACGACTACTACCGCTTCTGCGTCGCCGTCTCGGGCTTCTCCGAAGAGGGCGCACGGGCGACCGCGGGCCACGCCAACGCGACGTTCTATGCAACCTACTACTCGTCGCCGAGCGACAAGGTCGTCTTCCACGAGGCGTCGCACGAGATCGTCGGCGCCTGCTTGAAGGTTCCGGGCGTGGGCTCGTGGTTCCAGGAAGGCATCGCGGTCTACTTCCAGAAGAGAATGTGCCCGGAACGCCTCGATGGTGGTGCCAAGAACGACATCCGACACGGCGACTCGTATGCGCTGAAGCAGTTCTTCGCGATCGGGTCGCTGCTCTCTGACCCAAACGGCCACGGCCGGCGCAACTACGAGCACGCGGGTGCCTTGCTCGACTTCATGATCAACACGAAGCTCGAACCCGCCGCTGGCAAGTTCCTTGAGTTCCTCGCGGCAGCGCGGCGATGCCGCGGTTTCGCGCGCGGGGCAGCCACCTCCGAGCAGCTGATCTCGGACGTCTACGGCCTCTCGGTCGAGCAGTTCGAAGCGCTCTGGTACAAGCATCTCGGGGTCGGGCAAGTCAAGGTGCGCTGATACGCCGCTCGGTGCGCGCACCGACCTGCGCGCCGCAATGCGATCGCGCACCAACGCACGATCGGTCCGGCACAGGCTGGACCCAGCGCCCGCGGTCTTGCACGATGCCGGCCCGCGATGACCCAGCCGAAACGCCAGCCGAAACGCCAGCCGAAGGACGCGGCGAAGGACGCGCCGAAACCCGAACCTGGAACCCCACCGCGCCCACCGCGGCCGCTGCGCGTGCGGCCGCTCGCCGAGCGCAAGAACCTGGTCGGCAAGGAGAACTTCGCCAAGGTGCTGCCGCCCGTGTCGGGGTTCTTGCAGTGGTTCGAAGCCCTGCCCGACATCTACGGCAGCAAGGCGCTCAAGCTCGTCGTGCAGCGCATCTGCGACGCGCGCGAGAAGGGCAAAGAGGTCGGCCTCTCGCTCGGCGCGCACGTGCTCAAGGTCGGCCTGTCGCCGCTGCTCATCGACCTCATGCGGCGTGGCTTCGTCACGCACATCGCCACCAACGGCGCCTCGGCGATCCACGACTGGGAGACCGCCTATCAGGGTGCCACGAGCGAAGACGTCGCTGCCGGCCTCGGCGACGGTTCGTTTGGCTTCTGGCGCGAGACGTGGACCGGCTTGAACGGTGCCGCCGTGCGGGCCGAACAGCGCAGCGAGGGTCTCGGCCTGGCCATCGGCCAGCAGATCCTCGACGACGACCTGCCGTTCCGCCAACTGTCGGTGTTCGGCGAAGCGGCGCGCCTGCAGATTCCGGCCACTGTGCACGTCGCGTTTGGCTGCGACATCACGCACATGGACCCCGATCTCGACGGCCGAGCGCTCGGTGCCGCGACGACTCGCGACTTCTGGGTGCTCTGCGACACCGTCGGGCGTCTCGACCACGGTGTCTGGTGCAACGTCGGTTCGGCCGTGATCATGCCCGAGGTGTTCTTGAAGGCCGTCTCGGTCGCGCGCAACCGCGGCCAGCTCGGCGTCGACTTCCTGACCTGCAACTTCGACATGATCCAGCAGTACCGCGCCGTGACCAACGTCGTGCAGCGTCCGCCCAAGGAAGGCAAGTCCGTGCTCGCGATGCACGAGATCGTGCTGCCGCTGTTGCACCAGGCGATCTTGTGCACGGCGGAAGCCCGGGGCACGCTGCAGGAGCCGCGCTGATGAGCACCGAACCCGAGAATCCGCGGCTCGCCGCCGTGCTCGCCGGGCTGCCGAACACGCGCATCCTCGTCGTGGGCGACCTGATCCTCGATCGCTACGTCGACGGCAAGGCGAGCCGCGTCTCGCCCGAGGCGCCCGTTCTGGTGTTCGACTTCGACAGCGAACGCTACTTGTTGGGCGGCGCCTGCAACGTCGCGGCGAACCTGCGCGAACTCGGTGCATCGGCGTCCGTGCTCGGTGTCGTCGGCGAGGACGATGCCGGCACGCGCCTGCGCACCTTACTGAACGACGCCGATATCGACACCCAGGCCCTCGTCGTCGACAGCTCGCGCCCGACCACGCGCAAGACGCGCTACGTCGCCAAGACGCTGCAGGTGCTGCGCGTCGACGAAGAGAGTCGTGCTCCAGTCGGTGGTAGCGCCGAACGCGACATGCTAGCACTGCTCGAGCAGCGCCCGTTCCCGTGGAAGAGCGTGTTGCTCAGCGACTACGGCAAGGGCGTTCTCACGGCCAAGGTCATCGCGGCGGCGATCGAAGCAGCGCGTTCGCAAGGTGGCGTCACCGTCGTCGATCCGAAGGGCAAGGACTACTCGATCTACCGCGGCGTCGACCTGTTGACGCCAAACCGCGAAGAGGCCGAAGCCGCGACCGGCATCACGATCCGCGAGAGTGGCGACCTGCATCGCGTGGCGCAGCGCCTGCGCGAGATCACCGGGATCAAGACGGCGGTCATCACGCTCGGCAAGGACGGCATCTTCTTCGAGAAGGAAGACGGCAGCCACCGCATCATCCCGACCGAGGCGCGGGCTGTGTTCGATGTCACGGGTGCGGGCGACACGGTCGTCGCCGTGTTGACGTTCTGCCGCGCGGCTGGAGTGTCGTTGGAAGACAGCCTGCGCCTCGCCAACCACGCGGCGGGCATCACGGTCGGCAAGCTCGGTACCTGGGCGCCAAGTAGGCGCGAGATCCTTGCGCGTCTCGGTGAGACGTCATCGGCGTCGGGCGGCAAGGTGCTCACGTTCGAGCAGGCCGTCGAGATCGCCAGCCGCCTGCGCGCCGAAGGGCGGCGGCTCGTGTTCACGAACGGCTGCTTCGACATCCTGCACGCGGGCCACTGCGACTACCTGGCGCGCGCGCGTTCGTACGGCGATGCGCTCATGGTCGGTGTCAACAGCGATGCGTCGGTGCAGCGTCAGCAGAAGGGACCGGGCCGGCCGTTCAACTCGTTCGAGGACCGCGCCGCTGTGTTGGCTTCGCTGCAGGCCGTCGACTACGTGGTCGGCTTCGACGACGACACACCGAAGGCGGTCATCGAGGCGATCACGCCGCACGTGCTCGCCAAGGGCGAGGACTGGCGAGACAAGGGCGTCGTTGGGCGCGAATGGGTCGAGGCGAACGGCGGCCAGGTGCTGCTCGTGCCGCTGGTGCCGGGGCGATCGACGACGAGTGTCGTCGAGAAGATCCTGAAGCACGGTCGGTGAGAACGGCGAGGCGCGGCGTTCAGTTGCCTTCCTGCCAGGGCAGCGGCAGTTCGATCTGCACGACCCGCTTGTCTAGAGGCGCGCCCGAAATGTCGACCGTCAGCTGCAGCCGCACCGTGAACGGTTGCCGCGTCAGCTGGACCGGCACTGGCACGTGCACGTAGACCACGGTCTCGACGGTCGCCCCAGGCGGAATCAGCGGCTTTGGTGGCCCGCCGTCGATCGGTGACCAGGCGCCGCACATGGCGTAGGCGTTCCGCGGACCTTCGATCAGTTCGAGCGTCAAGGACGCGGGATACGGCAGTGGGTTGGTGATGCGGAGCGTCGTCGCGCCCGACACGGCGCAGCCGCGTTCGCTGCGCAGCGGCGCGAACTGAAACAGCTCGGGTGGCATCGAGTACGGAGGCCTGGACCAGGACCGACTCGCCGCGGCGCGCGGCGCATCGCCTTCGCGCGTCAGCATCACTTGGTCGAGAGCGAACCACCCAGGGCCTGCATCGTCGAGCTCCAGATGCAGCGGACGACCAGCCCACGGCGTCAGCAGCAGCGTCGTCGGCAGCAGGTGATCCCAGGCCTCCGGGGCAAACGAGTGCACGACTTCCTCCCCGCAACACAGGCGACAGCCGCTGCCGAGCCCACGCCTGCCCGCCAGGAAGAACGCGAGCACATCGCCCGGCTCGGCTCGGAACTCGGGCGAACGAGCGGAGCCCGAGCGCATTGCATCGTCGTCGTCGCCGACGGTCGACAGCAGACGAGCACCGACGCCGCCGAACGCCCTCTCGGGCGGAGGCCGCACGCCCGCGTCGCCTTCGACGTGCCACGCGCAACCTGTTTCGAAGGTCCACAGCAGGGAATGCCCGACGAGCAGCTGTCCTTCGAGCCGCAGCTCGTTCGCCGCCGCCTCCGCCGAATCGAGATGGTGCCGGGCAGCCAGGCGTTCGGCCGGCACGGTGCGCGGCAAGAACTCGAGGTCTTTGGCCTGCAGCGGCATCCAGACGTCGTCAGCGACGCGGATCGCGAAGTCGGCGACGCTGAGCGCCTCTCGTTCGCTCGCAGCCGCTGGCCCCACGGCCAGGTTGACGCCGCGTTGGCGCAAGTAACCGACCGGTGGCTTGCGGTCGTGAGCCATGCGGCGTAGCGCGTTATCGGCAGCGATGGGAGTCCTCGCCACCACCGCATCCGTCAAACCCATGGTGTCGATCATGGTCACATCGGGCAGATAGAACGGCATGATGCCCGCCGTGCCGACGGCGACCACCGCGTCGCGCGGCAGCAAGCCCTCGGCAAGCGCCTCGTACGGGGCAAAGCTGCGGAGCTCCGAACGGCTGAACGTCTGTTGCGCGCTCGCCGGTACTGCGACGAGGTTTGCGTTCATCGACTCGCGAAGCCGTGTCAGCGTGCCGTGCAGCACCGGCATGCCCGGCAGCCGCAGCAACCAAGGCGCATTGGGGTCGTCGAGCTTGCCTTGGGGGTGTGGCGCAGAACCCTTGGGCCACGAGGATGTGCCGGCTGCCAGCGAAGTGACACCTAGTTCTTGCGCAT
>JBDSBS010000570.1:0-7611 GCA_039921435.1 Planctomycetota bacterium
AATCCCACCATCGGCTCCATTCGACCGCCCGCGGCGTTGACGCTGCGGGCGGTTGGCTTTCTGGGTGCTCTCCGCGAGCTCGGGGCCTATCGTGCTGGCGTTGGTTGCCAGTCAGCTGTTGTGCGAGATAGGGAGGACTGAATCGTGAAGTTGCCAAGGATTGCTGTGGTGATGGGTTGTCTGTTGGTGGCTGCGTGCAACACACCGCCGCCGCGGGCTTGGTTGCGCTACCAGCCGGCCGGACCTACCGACTGGACCACCGATGCCAGTGGGATGTTGATTGGCCGGTTGCACGGTGCGGACGTTTCGGTGGATCTCAACCGCGTGCAGACCCGCATTGCGGTCATCGTGCAGAACGGCACTGGTGCACCGGTCGAGTTCCGCATGGGCCCGGCGGCCGGGGCGCCGCGCAGCGCCATCGGCGAGGCTCTGCTGCGACCGCTCGGTGGCCCGCCCGGAGTCGTCGGTCCGCCCATGTTGCCCTACAACGCGATGCAGGGTGTGGTCGTCGAAGGCGGGTGGCAGGGCACGTTCTACATCGATGCACCGCTCGGTCGCGAGCCAGCCCTAGGTCAGTACTTCGTGCTGACCGTCGAGGCGCGCAACACCGCCGGCGTGGCGGAACGACGTACCTTGCCGCTCGTCGCGGCCAACGCCGGGACGATGCCAGCCGACGGGCGCTGATGCTGGTCCTGCAAGCGGTCGAGCAGACCGGCGCCTGGCACACGATCGTCGTCGCGGCAGTACTGCTGGGCGAGTTGCTATCCGTCGTCTTCGTCTACCGCGTGCTCGTTCGCGGCGGCTCGCCGGCCAGCACGCTGCTCTGGATGGTCGTCATCCTGGTCGCTCCCTGGTTCGGCCTCCTGCTCTACTACCTGATGCCGCGGCGTCTGCAACTGCGGCGACTGCGGCGACTGCGCGTGCGAGGGGCCCGATTGCGGGAAGTGCGACCGCCGAGCAGGGACAACTCCCCGTCGGGAGATTCGGGAGATGCTGACGGCCGCCGGCACGGGCTGCTGGCGCTGCTCGCCGGGGAGGACGGGTCGGGGCTCACGTCGAGCAACGTGCTGCACTGGCTGCCGTCGGGCGAGCAGTTCTTCGCCGCGGCCGAAGCCGCGATCGAGGCGGCCGTGCATCACGTGCACTGTGTCGTCTACATCTTCCGCCCGGATGCGTCGGGCCGCCGCTTCCTCGACCTGCTGACTCGCGCGGCGCGCCGCGGCGTCGCGGTGCGCCTGCTCTACGACTCGATCGGCAGCTTCGGCCTCAAGGCGGTGCACCTGGCGGCGCTGCAAGCCGCCGGCGGACGGGCCGAACCGTTCTTGCCGCTGTTGTGGAAGCGCCGGCCCTTCACGATGAACCTGCGCAACCACCGCAAGCTGTTGGTCGTCGATGGTGCGGTCGGCTTCGTCGGTGGGCGCAACGTCGGCGACGAGTACTTCACCGATCGCATTGGGCGCTCGCGGTTGTGGCTCGATGCGATGCTCGAGTTGCGAGGGCCGGTCGTCGATCGCTTGCAGGACGTCTTCATCGAGGATTGGTGTACGGCCACGGACGAGGTGATCGGCGATGCTCTCGTCGGGGCTACTGCGAGCGACGCGACGGGCCTCGAGGTCGGCGTGGTCTGCAGCGGACCAGACCGCGAGGACTCGGACCTGTGGTTCGCGCTGGTGCAGGCGATCTCGGAGGCGGATGCGACGATCGACCTGAGTTCACCCTACCTCGTGCCACCGCCAACGCTGTTGTTCGCGCTGCAGCTAGCCGCAGCTCGCGGCGTGCGCGTGCGGATCTTCACGAACGGGCCCAAGACCGAAGCCGCCGTGCTCTACCACGCGCAGCGCAGCTACTACGCGCGCCTGTTGTCGGCTGGGATCGAGCTGTACGAGACCGTCGAACAGTACAACCACGCCAAGGTGCTCCTGGTCGACGAGCGCACGGTGATGCTCGGCAGCGCTAACATGGATCTGCGCAGTGCGCATCTCAACTTCGAGATCGCGGCAGTGGCGGTCGATGCACCTGCACTTGGCGCCGAAGTGCTGCAGACGATCGAGCGGCGCCGGGAGACATGTCGCCGCATCGACGACGGCGACTTGCCGTGCCATCCCTTCGCCCGCGCGCTCGATGGCCTGTGTGGGCTGCTGGCGCCGCTCTTGTGAGCGGCTTGCCCGCCAGCTCGTGCGAGACTTCCAGGTCAGCCTCTGACGACGTCCCAGATCTCGGCGCCCAGATAGTCCCAGGGCAGGCGACCTTCATCGCATTCGCCGGGCGTGCCCGAGAAGTGCACGTCGACCATGTAGATGATGCGCCCGGTACGCTGGCCAATGTTGCTGGCACCGTGCGCGACGCCGGGTGGGATGCGCACGAGGCGGTCCTTGCCGTCGCCGAGCACGAACCGCATGGTCTTACCCTCGCTCGGTGAGCCCGCGCGGCAGTCGTGCAGCACGAGCAGCAGCTTGTCACACGGCGGCACGTACCAGACGTCGGTCTGGCGGTGGTGCATGTGGAACGCCTTCACGGCGCCCGGCTCCATCTCGGAGTAGTTGACCTGCTTGCACTCGAAGCCGGCCAGTTGTCCGTGCATGCCGGCGGTCAACCGACCGAGCTCGGTAATGGCACCGCCGTCGTCGTTGAAGCGCTTGATCTCGAGGATCTGCACGCCGTCGATGGTTGTGCGCCCGGCGTAGTCCTGCACGAAGAAGGCCGCTTTGGCCTTCGCATTGATCTTGGTCTTGGCGTCGGGGTGGAAAGGTTCGTTCATCGAGCGTGGTCCTGAGGGTTGGGGCGGGCCCCGTTCTGGTACGAGGCACTAGTCCGGTACACGGGCCTAGTTGGGCGTACGCCACGGCGAGTCCGCGCCCGGCATGTCCCGGTCCATCGTGAACTGCAGGCGGAAGTCGACGACGCGCTTCAGGTTCTGGATCTGCAGCGGCACGGCGAACGCGAACTTTGCGACAACCTTGCCCTTGGCGTCGGCTTCGAGCGTCAGCTGGCCTGGGACCGGATTGCCGCTCGATGGCTTGTGGTTGGTGCCGGGGATCACCGCGACCACCTTGCCCTCATAGCCGCTCAACAAGAAGCAATCGCGTTCGGTCGGGACCTGGAGTCCATCGATGCGCACGAACTTGATGTTGTCGACTGCGCCCTTCTCCTCGAGGTCCTGCGGCGTGATCCCGTAGCGGGCGAGCACGGTGGTCCAGTGCGTCTTCTTCTCGTCCTTGTCTTCGGGCTTCGCCTCGTCTTCCTTGCCCTTGCTCTTGGCCTTGAGCGCAGCCTGCACTTCCTTGTAGCCCTGCTTCTTGGCGTCGGTGAGTTCGCGCGGCTCTCCGCCTTCGCGGTAGAGCACAGTGTATGCGCCCGCGGGCACCTCGATGCCGAGCAGCGGCTCGGTGATCGCCAACGCACCGATCGGGAACGGCGTCGTCTGGCTCTTCTCGCTGATCTTGCGCAGATCGAGCGAGCGGTCCTTGGTCAGCGCATTGACCGGTGCGAACGACACGGCGTGGTAGGAAGTCGGGAAGCCGTTGGGCCCGAGCACATATCGTTCGGCGCCGATCTGCGCCGACATGTCGATGACCTGTTCGTCCTCGTACGGGCCGCGGTTGAAGCCGCTGCGCATGAGCGAATAGAGCACATCGTAGCCAGGCTTGAGGCTCTTCGCGAGACGGAAGCCGAGGCTCTCGAGCGTGTCGACCGTCTGCATCGGCGCTCGTGCGTCGATGAGCAGCTGGATCGGATCTTGGTATGAGAGGAAGGAACCTCCCTTGCCGACGACGAGGTCGTCCTTCCACAGCGGCGGCGACGCGACGATGCTGCCCGTCTTGTCCTTCTGCAGCCGCTTCCACTCTTCGGCGAAGGCGTCGGCGCCGTTGATCGGGCGATAGCCGCGATCGGCGATGAACTGCCAGACTTGGCCGAACATGTCCAGGTGGCCAAAGGGGCCCGTGCCGGCCGGAACCGAGCCGACCGTCTTGAGGACCTTCTCAGACGAACTGAAGATCTGCAGCAGCTTCAGCGCGGCCTCGGTGAACTTGTCGGCGCCCTGCTCTTTGCCCCAGGGCCAGGTGTGGGTGCCGTCGCCGCGCGCTGCACGCGTCCACTCGGCTTCGGTCGGCAGACGCATGCCTATCCACGCCGCGAACTCGTTGGCGTCGCGGTAGTCGACGAACGTGACGGGCTGGTCACCGACCGAAACACCCTTGGCGTCCTTGACTGCGTAGGGCAACTCGTGGCCGTAGCGGTCCCAGAACATCAGCGGTCCGTTCTCCATGTTGGGGAACTCGCGGCGGATGTCGGCAAGCTTCGCGTTGTAGTCGTCCTCCCGGCCGTAGCGCCACCAGTGGAAGGGCGCGCGGATCTTGCCTCCTTGCTGCCGGCGCAGATTGACGAAGGCCTCGTACTCCGAGTTCTTCACGGGCCAACGCGCCAGCAAGAACTCGTCGACGACGAGCTTGCGGCGGCCAAGGACCGAAACGGAGCGCCACATGACGCCCTTGAGTTTCTCGGCCGCGGCCTTCAGCGCCATCGAAGGCTTGACGGGAAACGCGGCTTCGCAACCGGCTTCGACGAACGTGATGGTGGGCAGGCCGACCTCCACCGTGCCGCCTGGAACGGGCAATAGGAAGGTCGGCAGACCAACGAGTCGCGCATCCACCGCCGGGACCGCGGCGGCTTCCTTCGCGGGTGTCGGCTGTTCCTGCGCGGCCTGTTGCGCGCAGGACGCTGCCATCAGCGTGCCGATGGATATCGATGCCAAAGCGGACGAACGCAGCGAGTTCAGGTTCATTCAGGGGTCCTGGCAGGGAGCGTGCGTGAGTGGTGCTGGGGGTGCACACCACCCTCGGATCCAAGAGGGGTCCGGATCCTAGCTCGCAACCATGGTGTTGTGCCAGGATTGTCCGCGTTGCAGTCGATCTGCCAAGGGCCGACTCGGCAAGGCACCGCGTCGACCCCTCAGCGACCCGAGAGTCCGTTGTCACCGCGTTCGGGCAGCCTCTCCGACGGGCCAGGTTAGAACAGCATGCCCGGCTGCGCGGCAAAGAACCGGTAGCCCATGTGCTCGAGGCCATCGGCCACGAGATGGGCCAAATCCGGATCGAACTGGCGCCCCGCCTGCTCGCGGAACAGCGACACGATCTTGGCGATCGGCCAGGCCGGCTTGTAGCTGCGCTGCTCGGCCAGCGCGTCGTAGACCTCTGCCAGGACGAGGATGCGACCAGGCAGTGCCACGTCCTCGCCGTGCAGCCCATTTGGGTAGCCCGTGCCGTCCCAACGCTCGTGGTGCTGGTACACCCAAGTGCGCACGTTGTCGTGGTCGGTGAGCTGCGAGAGCACTTCGAAGCCCATTGCCGGGTGCCGCTTGACGACCTCCATCTCGGCGCTGGTCAGCGGTCCCGGCTTGGTCAGGATGTGGTCGGGCACACCAATCTTGCCGATGTCGTGCAGCAGCGCGGCGAGACGCAGCGACGAGCGGTCCTCGTCGTTGACGCCGCAGCGGCTCGCGAGGGTGTCCGTGTAGCCGACGACTCGGGCCGCGTGGCCGCTCGTCGTTGGGTCCTTCATCTCGATCGTGCGCGGCAGGATCGAGGTCAGCACGCGGTTGGCGCTCTCCAATTCCTGGTTGCGGTGCGCCAGTTCGGTTTCCTGGATCACGCGCCGGCACGTCGCCAGCAGTTTGCTGGCCTCGACGGGCTTGACGACCATGTCGGCGACATGGCTGCGCATCGCTTCCTGCGCGTTGTCGAACGAAGGGCGGCCCGTCAGCAGCACCACGGGTGTGTGCGGCCGTCGTTCGCGGGCCACCTGCGTGATCTCATAGCCAAAATCGGTGTCGCCGAGGTAGAGATCGGTCAGCACGAGGTGGAACTGCTCGCTGCGCATGACCGCTACGGCCTGGCGCAAGCTCGACGCGCACACGACGGTGAAGCCAGCACCTTCGAGGATGCGACCGAGAGCGACCAACGCATCCGCTTCGTCATCAACGAGCAGGATTCGCTGCGGTCCGCGCGCCAGCGTGTTGGTGGCACCGACCGGGGCATGGGAGTTTGCCGACGGGGGAAACGGAAGAACGCTCGGCGAGGCAGCTCGCGACGAGGAGGAAGCCGTGTTCAGTCGCATGTCTCGATCTCATCCGGCGCATGGATGCCGGAGGTGCTCGGAGGGCCGTAACAGCTGGGAAGTTTGCACTGCGTCGGTCGCGATGCAACCGGCCTCCTCACATTTCTGTGCGCAAGTACTAAGATAAAACCCTGTGGTGCGCATAGGGCTCCCGATCGTGAGAGAAGTTATCCACGGTTTGGGAGTGGGCTTCGCATGCTCTGGGTCGGAGTCGCGGGTGTGGAAGGCCCCACAAAGTCTGTGGCGGCTGTTGCGTCCGCACTCGCATCGCACACAATCTGCGAGTCCCCTCCCGATTGGCATGGCAGCTTCCTTCCTACGCACCGTGAGCCCTGCTGAGTCTGGGATCCGGCTCGACCTGTTCTTGAGCAACCAGGCCGAAGTGGCTGGACGTTCGCTGGCAAGGCGCCTCGTCGAGCTCGGCAAGGTCACCGTCGGCGGACGCGCTGCCAGGCCCGGTCATTTCCTCCAGGCCGAAGAGGTCGTCGCGTTCGAAGTCGAGCCGCAAGCACCGTTCGATGCCTTGGCGCCGGACCTGCCGCTGCCCGAGGTCCCAGTCCTGTACGAAGATCAGTGGTTGTGCGCGATCGACAAGCCGGTCGGGCTGGCGGCGCACCCGCCCGAGAGCCACCAGGTCCGCGCCCACACGGTGGCTAGCTGGGCTCAGGCCCGCTTCGGCGAGCTGCCATCGCCGCCCGACGCGCAGCGCCCTGGCATCGTGCATCGACTCGACCGGGATACCTCGGGCGTGATGGTGCTGGCCAAGACGGTGGCCGCGATGGACTACCTGCGGGCGCAGTTCAAGGCACGGACCGTCGCCAAGGAGTACCGATGCATCGTGCTCGGCGAGCCCAGGTTCCAAAGCGACTGGATCGAACGGCCGATCGGCACGGACCCGCGGCACCCCGAGCGTATGGCGGTGGTCGAGCAGGGGGGCCGCGAGTCGTCGACCTACTACGAAGTGGTCGAGCGCTTCGCCGGCTTCGCGCATGTGCTGTGCCGGCCAACGACGGGTCGCACGCACCAGATCCGCGTCCACATGACTTCGGTCGGACATTCGCTGGTAGGCGACCGCACGTATCGCTCGCGCACCCGGCAGCACGATGTGTTGCCGAGCGAAGCGCCGAACCCAGGGCGGCAGTGCCTGCATGCGATGAGACTCACGTTGCCGCATCCGGAGACGCACGAGCTCATCGAGTTCGAGGCGCCGATGCCTGGTGACATGCAGCGGTTGTTGTCGTGGCTGCGCACGAAGCGTCCGGCGGGAACCGGTCCGTCGTAGCCCGCGCGGGTTCGGTCAGGCCGTCTGTGGGTTGGAACGAAGTGGCCTGCACCGGCTCGAGACCAGGCGCGCGGCCTGGACGGCACTGCAGCACCGCAAGCACTGCACACCGGGGCTTGTGCTGTTGAGCGGATCGTGGGTACCGTGTGGTGCATTCTCTTGGAAAGGAGGTCTCGCATGCGGTCGGCGTTCACTCACTCACTCACTCACTCACT
>JBDSBS010000571.1:0-3897 GCA_039921435.1 Planctomycetota bacterium
TGGTCTCCATTGCCAAGAACTACGTCAACCGCGGACTGTCGTTCATGGACCTCATCGAGGAGGGCAACATCGGGCTCATGAAGGCCGTCGAGAAGTTCGACCCGAAGGCGGGGTGTCGGTTCTCGACCTACGCGACGTGGTGGATCAAGCAGGGCATTCGGCGCTCCTTGGTCAACACCGTGAAGACCGTGCGGGTGCCGTCCTACATGTCCGAGATCGTGTCGCGCTGGAAGGCGACGTCGATGGAACTCAGCTACCGGTTGGGACGGCAGGCCACGTCGGGTGAGATCGCGGAGGAATTGCAACTGCCGGAGAACAACTGGGACGTCGTTCGGGACACGGTCTTCGCCAATTCGCAGCCCACCCACTCGATGAGCGAAGACGCTTCGTCGGTCTACGCCGACGCGATCGAGGACACGCGCAGCGGATCGCCCGAAGACCAGTTCCTCTCGGGCCTCGAGATCGGGCGCATGCGCGAACTGCTGGACACACTCGACGGCCGCGAATCGCGCATCTTGAAGCTGCGATTCGGCATCGGTTCCGGCGAGCCGATGACGCTCAAGGCGATCGGCAAGCGCTTCGGCTTGACGCGCGAACGCGTTCGGCAGATGGAGCAGCAGGCGATCGAGAAGCTCGGCGGCATCATGTCGCGCGAGTTCGGCGAGGAGCGTGGGGCTCCCCGTTCGCGGCGTCGGCTGGCCAACGAGAGGTGACGGGAAAGCCTCGAGCGCGTAGCGTGCGGTGGTGTCCATTCCATCGCGCTTGCGAGAGGCACCGCTCGGGACGTCGCTCTACGTGCACGTGCCGTTCTGCGTCGTGAAGTGTGGCTACTGCGACTTCAACTCGTACGTGGTCGAGGACCGCACCGTTCACGACCTGTTTCTCGATGCTCTGGACGCCGAACTGAGACGCAACTGGTCCGGCCGCAAGCCGGTGTCGGTCTTCATCGGCGGCGGTACACCGAGCCTGCTCGACGCGGTTCGGCTGCAGCGCTTGTTTTCGATCCTCTCGGCGCACGTGCCATTGCACGAGTGCGCCGAGGTGACTATGGAAGCCAATCCAGAGAGCCTCACGCTCGAGAAGGCCGAGCTGGCGCGCGCAGGCGGGGTGTCGCGCTTGAGCATGGGCGTGCAGAGCTTCCACGCGCACCACTTGCAGTTCTTGGACCGGGCGCACTCGGCCGAGCGAGCGGAACAGGCGTTTGCCGTGTCGAGGCAGGCGAGCTTCGAGAACGTCAGCATCGACCTCATGTTCGGCGTTCCCAACGAGACGCTGGCCGAGTGGTGTGCCGATCTCGAACGCGCCCTGTCCCTGCAGCCGGATCATCTGAGCTGCTACAACCTGACGTTCGAGCCTGGCACGCGCCTCTACCGCGACTTGCAACGCGAACGCGTGGCTCCCAACGATCAGGAGGACGATCGCGCGATGTTCCTGCACACGCGTGAGCGGCTCGCAGAGGCCGGTTTCGAAGCCTACGAGATCAGCAACTTCGCGGGGCGCGGCGGCCCTTGTCGGCACAATGACCACTATTGGTTGCAGGGCGACTATGTCGGAGTCGGGCCCGGTGCGTCGAGTCACCGAGGCGGTGTGCGCTCGACGAACCTGAAGGCCATCGAAGCCTGGGCTCGGGCGGCATTGGCTGGGCTGCCGTGTGCTGCTTCCGCCGAGACACTGCGGCCGGCTCAGCGGGCCAGCGAAGCGGTGTGGCTCGGCATCCGGCGCGCTGCAGGCATCGACCTCGAGGCGATCGAAGCGAGGTTGGCCGTGCCGGCACGCGATCTGTTCGCGGCGATCACCCGCGAGCATGAGCGGGTCGGCTGGGTCGAGTTCGATGGGCGCGTCCTGCGGCTTACGCCAGCAGGCCTTCTCATGGCCGACCGCGTGGGCGGCGACTACCTCGCCATGGGCGTACCGGGATGACGTGTCGCTGCGTTCTCGTGCGCGGAGAAGGAAGCGGATCGCTCCCCACTCCCTTCTTGGCCGCGCAGATCAGCGGCGGGCGTTCATGTAGCCGAACGTCGCGGCGCCTGCGCCAACCGCGACGGCCAGCAACAGACCCACCTCCGGGCCGAACGGGCTGATGCTGACGGATTCGCTGTTGGTTCCATCCGACTTGCTGTAGCTCAGCGAACCGAACAGGTGCTTCGTCAACGTGCCGGCGTCCGGTAGCAACGCCATGTCGATGGGCACATCTTCGCCGATCGGCACGAACGCCAGCAGACCGGTCGAGATCTGGTAGAGGCTCTCGAACTGCGACTTCCAGTCGGTGAACGAGACGCTGTCGACTCCCTTGGGCAGGTTGCTCACCACGCTGACAAACTCTTTGTTGCTGCGGATGTCACCCTTGGGGTCGTCGTCGCGGTCCATGCGCTGGAACACGCGCTTGATGTCGCTCGCCGAGAAGCCAGCAACCATGTAGCCGTTCTTGAAGGCAAAAGTCGGCTGGAACATGCTCAGCGGGTTCATCCCACCCATGCCCTGCGTCGGGTCGTAGTTGATTCGCACCTGGTAGGCCTTGAGGCCACGCTTCTCGCCTTCGTCGATCTCGACCGCGCCGTTGCTCAGCTGGGCGAGGCTCTTGAGGACCTTCACGAGCTTCTCCTCGTTCGTCACCTTGAGCAGGAACGCAATCTCGGGCGCGGAGGAGATCGTGCCCATCGGCATCGACCAGCTGATGTAGTGGTCGCCGAGCGAGCCGAAGAGGTCGTCGCGCACGGTGAAGCCGAGCTGCTTCTCGATCTCAGCGAGGTGACCCAACGCCTGCTTGGCGAACTCTGGGTCGTATGCCTGCAAGCCGGCCATCAGGGTGTTGTAGATGTGCATGAAGTCCAGCGTCGAAGCGCTGAAGCCGACGGCGTCCTTCGGCACCCACTTGAGGAAGCTGGTGTCGATGGTCTTGGCGGCCGCGGTGGTCGCGGCGCCCCGACGGGCGCTGTACGAACGAGTGACCGCCTTGCCGTCGACGTACTTGCTCGTCATGCCCTGAGTGCCGAGGTCGTTCAAACCCATGGCCTTGATCGCGCGCTCGACCCCGTCCATGTCGACTGCTTGCAGCTCGCGGCTCTGCGAGGCGCCCATGCGCAGTGCATCCATGGCGAAGGCGACGAGCGGGTCGGCATTCACGAACGCCTCGAGCTCGGCGCCGTCGGTCGTCAGGTGCTTCGCGGTCGTCTGATACTGCTCCGTCGCTGCGAGCACAGGCTTCTTCTGCTGCATGCTCTCGACGATGCCGTGCACGTCGTCGGCCAGCGTTCCGATCACGATGCCACCTTGGACCATTGCGAGGTTGAGGCCCATCTCGATGCCCTTGGCGTCGTTCGGCAGGAACGACAGCATCTGGACCTCGCCGACCTTCGATTCCTTCTTGACCATCTTGTCGCCAGCTTCAGCCTCCAGCATCCCGAGCCCTGTCTGGATGAGCGAGTTCCACTGCGGTGCGGAGTCCCCGAAGTTCAGGTGTAGAACGATGCCGAACTTGGGCAGTGGCCCGAAGTCCCCCATCTTCAACTCGAGATGTGTGACCGCGAACGTGCCGCCTTGGACCCGCAACGTCATGAGCTGCTCGGGATCGATAGGCAACGCACCTTGCTCGTGCATTTCCTTAGCCTTGGCCATGCCCTTCGCGATCTCCTTGCCGACCATCGCCTTGACGTCGGCGAGGAAGTTCTGCACCTCCTCTTCGGCCCACATTTTTGCCAGCGGCATGTTGGCAAACTCAGCGATCGAAATCGACAGATCGGGGACGCTGAATGCGACCATCGTCTGCTTGGGAAGGTAGGGCAGGATCGAGCCCTGGGCGGCGACTGGCATCGCCAGTAACACGACCGAGGCCAGGGATGGGAGCAGGGACAACTTCATGGCGGAACTGGTGAGAGTAAGTGTGGAGGCGACCACGAG
>JBDSBS010000572.1:0-8032 GCA_039921435.1 Planctomycetota bacterium
GACGGAAAGCCCGTCGCGACCGACGCGACTTGCACGGGGCTGCCGCGCAGCGCCTTGGCCGCCGTCTCGACGAGGTCCGGATAGACGCACACCGCCGCGCACGACGGTACGTCGGAACGGCTCGGCAACGGTCGCTTGGCCTTCTCGCAAAGCTGGCGCACCTTGCCAGGTGAATCCATGCCCTCGAGCGTGGTGAGGTCCATCATCGAGATGCACAGGCGCAGGCCCTGCACCTTCGCCTGCTTCTTGATGGAACGCGTGGAGAGCTCGGCGGCCCGCGTCTCGAGCGCCACGGCGTCGACGGGCGGCACTCGGAACTCGACGGGGGCAAGTGGATGCAGCATGGGAAGAAGGAGACCGGGATCGTGCCGCCGACGACTCGCCTTGTCGACGGTCGATGGGCAAGCGCGCCAGGTGCCATCCGGCAGTCGGCCCTCAAAAGTTGCCCTGGTGGCGCCGATACGTCTTGGCTGGCATCCAACGAGATCCCCGCCCAAGGAACGAACCGGCTACCGTCGCATGGTGGCTGCGGCTGCCGCTGGCCCTCGTCGCGCTGGCCCTCGTCGCGATGGCCTACGCCGGGCTCACGCTCACGCTCGTGCTCATGGCCACGTTGGGCTTTCGCGAACCGTACGCCGACCAGTGGCGTCAGACCGTGCCGCTACTCGAAGAAGCGTTCCCTGGTTGCCTGCTCAAGCTCGAGAGTGGGCACCGACAGGTTGCTGCCAAGCCTCGTGCGCCGGCTGGACCTGCGGTGCACCGAAGGCGGCGGCGAACTGCTCGCGTGGACGGGTGTGGTGCTGTTTGCGACCGCACTCGCGTTGCTCTCGCACTGCGTGCAACCTGTGCGCGAACGGCGGCTGAAGACGTTTGCCGAGCAGGCACTGCCGGAAATCGGCGCGCTCCTCGTTTGGCCAGGCCCACCAAAGTCGCCAACCGATCTACCGACACTGCCTGCCCCGCGGCGGCTGACCCTCGACGACGGGCGAGCCTTTGCGCACGCCAACGGCGCGCTGCCGGCGGTCTTGCTCGGCGAACCTGGCCAGGAATGGCCGGTCGTCGATCGCGCGGGAAGCGTCGTCGGTCGCGTGCGGGCCGACGAGGCGAAGCCCTCGTGGCGCCGACTGCCGGATCCGATCGTTTCGCGCCGCGGCAATGTCTACGTGCAGTCAGGTGCCGACGCAGCGATCACGTTCGTCGCAGCGACCACGGCACGGCCCCGCATCGCGTGCTGGCCATCGTGCCAGCACCGCGCTGACGTGCTCGCACCGAGAGCGAACGTTCAACTGCGTTCCCTATCCGGCGCGCTGCGCGCGATGTCGGCGAACGTGAACGGCTCCGGCAACAACCGATCGAGCGTCGTCTGCTGAACGACGCCACCGCGGCCGACGAGCAACACGTGCATGGCGCGCCCGAACTCGGCGAGCACCTGACGGCAGGCGCCACACGGCCGCGCCGGCTCGACGAGGTCCGTCACCACGGCGACTGCCACGAGCGAACGGGCACCGCTGGCCACCGCGGCGCACACCGCAGCACGTTCGGCACAGACGGTCAAGCCGTAGCTCGCGTTCTCCACGTTGCAGCCGACCGAGATGGCGCCGCGCTCCGTCAACACGGCCGCCCCGACGAGGAAGCCCGACGCAGGCGCGTAGGCGTGCGCGCGCACTGCCACCGCGGCCGCTACCAACTGCTCGCGTAGCTCGGGGCGCAGTGGCTCGAGGGGCGGTGGCAATGAAGACATCGAGTGGGCCAACCGTTCAGGCAGTGCTGCGCCCGGCGCTGATCGCCAAGAGCAACAGCGTGCCACCGTAGCTGCCGAGCTGCAACGCGCAGATCGCGAACGCCCAGAACGACCCGTGGTGCGCCATGGCGGCGTCGAGGTCGGTGTAGCCCTGCAGCAGCACGTAGCCAGCAGCGAGGCACACCAACAGCGACGCGGCGACCCACAGGCGCAGGTCCGCCTGCACACGGTCCAGCAGCCGGCCCAGCAACCACAGGATCGGCACCCCGCCGATCACACTAGCCAACAACCAGGCAGCCGTGTCGCTGTCACCTCCCAGAGCCAGGCACGCCCAGACTCCGGGCAACGAACCGATGCAGAACAGCTGACCGCTGTCGCCGGGCCAGATGGCGCCCAACACGCTGCCGGTCACGAAAACTGCGGGCAGCAGCCATACGAATCTGCGCCGCACGGCGGCGTGTGGCAACGTGATGATTTCGGTCATGCGCGACGGGGGTGCACCTTCTGCTACCTCGGCTCGATCATCGCACGGCGTGCGCTGGTTCGAAAGGCCCGCCTGGTTCACGATGCCACGGTGCCGTCAGACCCCCGCACCGATCGAGTGCCCGCCGATCCGTCTTTGGCCAGTGCCCTCCAGGCACTCGGTCAAGACCGCGCGCAGCCACTGCACATCGGCGGCGTGCCGGCTCGCGAGCTGGCCGCGCGCTTCGGTACGCCGCTCTACGTGTTCGACGCAGCGGTGCTGCGATCGCGGCTGCAGCAGGTTCGCGCAGCGCTCGGTCCGCGCGTCCAGGTGCTGTGGTCGGTGAAGGCCAATCCTTCGCTCGCGGTGACGCGGTGCCTTCGGCAGGCCGGCACGGGCGCCGAAGTGGCCTCGCTCGGCGAACTCCACCTCGCAATCGCAGCGGGGCACAGTGCGGCCGCGCTTCGCTTCGCTGGGCCGGGCAAGACCGACGCAGAAATCGACTCGGCGGTGGCGATGGGCCTCGGCTGCTTTCACGTCGAGTCGGCGGGAGAAATCGCGAGCATCGCCGCGGCGGCGCTTCGGCACGGTCGCACCGCGGGCATCGCCGTGCGCGTCAACTTCGCGCGCGAACTCGGCGGCTCGCGTCTGCGCATGGGCGGCGGCAGCAGTCGCTTCGGCGTCGACGAAGACCAAGTTTCGGCCCTCGTACAGTCGATCGCCAGAGACCCTGCGCTGCGGTTGCGCGGCCTGCACGTCTACGGTGGCACCCAGTGCTTCGACGCCGCAGCGTTCGCGCGCCACGCCACCGCCCTCGCCGCGAGTGCCGCGCGCTGGGAACAGGAACTCTCGATGCAGTTCGACGAACTCGACCTCGGTGGCGGCTTCGGCGTGGCGGCGTTCGCTGGCGACCCTGGGTTCGACCTCGTCAGTGCGGGGAGCGCAGTGCAGGATCTGGTAGCTGCGCACGACCGCCCCGGGCGCACGTGGTTTGTCGAACTGGGGCGCTTCTTGTGTGCCCCCGCTGGCGTCTATCTCACGAGCGTCGTGCGCACCAAGCAGAGCGGCGGCCAGAACCACGCCGTGCTCGACGGTGGCATGCACCAGCACGCCGCGGCCGCCGGTGTCGGCACCGTGCTGCGCCGTGCGCCGTTGCTCGTGCACAGCGAAGACCTTCAGGGCGTCGCCACCCATGCGGTGACCCTCGGCGGCCCGCTGTGTACTCCGGCGGACCAGTTCGCCGACCAAATCGAACTGCCTGCACTCGTGCCAGGCGACGTGCTTGCCGTGCTGCACGCGGGCGCCTACGGGCTCTCGTTCAGTCCGTTCGGCTTCCTGAGCCACCCGGCTCCGGCCGAGGTGCTCGTCGATGGCGGCGAGGCGCGCATCGTGAGGCAGCGCGGCAGCGTGCACGATGCCCTGCGCGGCCAAACACCGTGAACGTGCACACCGGAGCCACTGAACCATTGCCCCGCTGAACGAGGGCGCGCATTCGAGTATCGTGCCTGGATGTCGACCCGACAGCCGTTCTTCGTTCTCCGCGCCATCGCCGCGCTCGCACTAGCAGCGCTCACTGGCGCGAGCCTGCCTCACGCAAAGGCGCAGGAAGGCGTGCCGCCGCCGCCGGGCCTCGTGCCAGAGCAGATGTGGTACGCCCCCACGGCCGCCGACTGGGAAAAGCCCGTGCAGATCCGCTGGCAGCGCACCTGGGACGACGCCGTGCGGCAGTCGCAGGAGACCAAGCACCCCATTCTGATCTGCGTCAACATGGACGGCGAGATCGCGAGCGAACACTACGCCGGTGTTCGCTACCGCGACCCCGCGATCGGTGCACTCTACGAACCGTACGTGTGCGTGATCGCTTCGGTCTACCGCCACAATGCGCGCGACTACGACGAACAGGGTCACCGCATCCTCTGCCCGCGCTTCGGCTGCGTCACCTGCGGCGAGCACATGGCGATGGAACCGATCGTCTACGAGAAGTTCCTCGACGGCAAACGCATCTCGCCGCGCCACATCATGGTCGAGCTCGACGGCAGCGAGACCTACGACGTCTTCTACACGTGGGACACGGACTCGGTCTTCACGGCTATCCGCGACGGGATCCAGAAGCGCACGATCCAGGCACCGCCGATCGTGCGAGGCGATCGTTCGCTGCGCGAACGCATCGAAAGCCCCGACAGCCGAGATCGCGACGAGGTCGAAGCGTTGTTTGCGGCGGCCGATGCCGAGCGGCGCCGCACCCTGCTGCAGACCGCACTGGAGACGGGCGAACACGTGCCCGTGGAGTTGCTGCGGCTCTCGGCCTACGGGCTCGACACCGAGCTCGCCAAGCAGGCGCGCCTCGGCATGCAAAGTGCCAAGGATCCGGGCACCGTCGACTTGCTTGCCGACACGCTGCGAATGCCGCTCGACGCCGCGGAACGCCGACAACTCGTCACAGCACTCGGCCGCTTCGGAAGCACGTCGACGCGCGCGCGCACGCTGGCCACGGCGCACAGTGGCCTGGCCATGCCAAGCCAAGTCATCGACACCAACCGATGGAGCTCGGCGCTCGCCGGTGCGAGCTACGCCGCTGCCGCCGCCAAGCCCGACCTCGCCGCGAAGGCCGCGCGGCAAGACGAAGCCCTCGCCGAGCGCCCCGACGATGCCGAAGCTCGCCTCGACGTCGCCGAAACGAGCTTGCTGCAAGCTCTCGCGACGGAAGCGGGCACAGGGCGCGGCGCCAGGCGCCAAGCCGAACAGACCCGCGAACTATTGCTCGCCGACGCCGACCGCGACGCGAGTGCCGCGATTCGCGCGGGTGCCTCGGGTTGGCGCGCCAAGGCCGTGCGCGCGATCGCCGCCTTCCATCTGGGTCGCACGTCGGAGGCCTACGAGCTCACGATCGCGGCAGCGCCTGGACTGCCGCCCGACGCGCCCGGCCGCCTTGCCGTCGAGCTGCTCGCGCTGTTCGCCGAAGCCCGCCAAGAAGCGATCGTCGCGGCCGTGCGCAGCAAGCAGGAGTGGCCACCGGCATGGACGACGGACGTGCATGCAGCCTACGCCGTGCTCGGTAAACACCCGCTCGGGCGCGACACGCACATTGCCCACCACTACGATTTCTTGCAGTTCTTCGGCACGCCCGAGGCTGCAGCGGTGCTCGAACGCGGCCTTGAGCGCTTCCCCGATTCCGCGCTGCTGCACGAACGGCTGCGCGCGATGCTCGCCCAGCAGGGCCCCGAAGCACTCGAGGCCGAGTACGCGCGGCGCCTGCAGCTTCCGTCCCCGCCTGCGAACCTGTCGTGGTTTGCCGGCTACGCGTCGCTCGTCGCGGGCGAGGTACATCGCCGCAAGAATCGGGGCGACGAAGCGATCGCCGCCTACGCACGAGGTCGCGATGCGTTCGTGCGCTACGGCGAAGTGACGGGCAACGCCGACGGGACCCACTACGTCGCCATGGCGCACGCGGGCATCGCGCGCATTCGGCTGCAGGCGGGTGCGCTCGCGGAAGCACTCGCCGAATTGCAGCGGGCGTTCGCAGTGGCTCCACTGGCCGCGGCCGCTGTCGATGGCCTCGGCATCACCGCCGTGCAGACCGCACAGATGCTGCGCCAACGCGCGTTCGAGGCCAAAGCGAACGACCTCGTGCAGCAACTCGATGCGGCGCTGGCGACGCTGCCACCGGAAGCACTCGTGCCGCCCGAGTACGAACGTGCCTCGCGGTCGGCCCGCGGCCGCCGCGGTCGCTGACCTACCCGAGCCAATCTAAGAGTCGGCGAGCATCGCTTCGAGCGAACGCCCGGCGCGCCACGTGCCTGCGAGCGACACGTCGCGCGGTCGCATGCCGTCGTGGCATTCGACCGGTTGCAGCAAGCCCGCGTCGAGGCCGTGCTGCGCCGAGAAGCGGCGCGCGAACTCCCAGCGCGAACAGCGTTCGGGTCCGGGCAGGTGCAGCAGCGACGGGCCGTCGGGATCGCCGACCATCTCGGCAAGCGCCGCGGCGGCGTCCGCGGCATGCAGCGGCGTGCGGTACTCGTTGGTGAACATCGACGACCTGCGTCCTGCACTCTGCGCCGCGCGCAGGCTTGCCGATGCACCGCGACCGGCGGCGTCCGGCCCGAACAGCAGTGGCAGCCGCACGACGCGGCCACCGCGCGCGCGCACGCGTTCTTCACCCTCTGCCTTCGTCGAACCGTAGACCGACAGCGGCCCAACCGGGCTCGATTCTTCGTAGGGTGCACCACGCCCGTCGAAGACGAGGTCGGTCGACACGTGCAACAGGCGCATGCCAAAGCGCTGCGCGAGCTGCTCGGGCAACCACGCATTGGTACGCATGGCGCTATCGGGGTCGGCTTCGCAGTCGCCGAGACGCGCCATCGCTGCGAGGTGCAGCACGACGTCAGGTGCCAGAGCCTGAACGACCGCACCTACGATGCCCGGCGCACACAGGTCGACGGCGGCATCGCCTGCGCTGCGAGCCACCGTGACGACTGCGTGGCCGCGCGCGCGCAACGCCGCGACCGCATGCGGGCCGAGGAAGCCCGTGGCGCCGGTGACGAGAACGCGAAGCTGTGGCATGGCGGCGCTATGGTTGCCGGTCTGCCCGATGAACGGAAGCCCACCGCCGCCTCCCCGCCGCCTCCTTCTCATCGCCAACCCGATCTCGGGCGGCGGCAAAAGCGAGGTGTGGGCCGGAGCGCTGGCCACAGCGCTGCAGGCGCGCGGTATCGAAGCCGAGGTCTACTTCACGCAGGCTGCCGGCGATGGCGCGGCGCGCGCTAGAGTCGCCGCGGGAGAGGGCTGGCACGGTCTCGTCGCCATCGGTGGTGACGGCACCGTCAATGAAGTGCTCAACGGCATGCCCGACCCGAGCCAGCCGCTCGGCGTGTTGCCGGTCGGCACCGCCAACGTGCTCGCAATGGAACTGGGCCTGCCCAAGCAGCCCGCCGCTGCGGCCGCCGTGCTCGCTGCCGGCCACCAGCGCTCGCTGGCGATCGGCCTCTGCGGTGAACGGCGCTTCCTGCTCTTCTGCGGCGTCGGTGTCGACGGCGCTGTTGTCGATTGCCTGAGTCAGGTTTGCACCGGCACGCTCGGCAAGCGCAAGTGGCTCGGCCCGATCCTGCACACGGTCTGGCACTGGCCGAAGTTCTCGCTGCGTGCAACCTTCGCCAACGGCGAGTGTCTCGAGGATCTGAGCTCGGTGCTCGTCACGCGCGTGCGCAACTACGGAGGCGTCATGCAACTCACGCCCGACATCTCGGTCGACAGCGGCCAACTGCACGTGCTCTGCTTTCGCCAGCGCTCGCGCACGGCGTGGATGTGGCAGGGTCTCCGCGCCGTCTGTCACCGGATGCGTGCTGGTCGCGACATCGACGTACGCGCCACCTCTGCCGTGCGCATCGAAGGCGACGCACCGTTCCAACTCGATGGTGACTTCGGCGGTCGCAGCCCCGTGCAACTCAGCCTCCTGCCGCAACGCGCCCAACTCTTCGCGCCAAAGTGATCCCCACCAAACGAACGAGCCCGACGACTCGCTGAGTCATCGGGCTCGCTCACTCATTCCGATACCAGCCCCGGTTCAGAACCGGTCCGTCCCGCTCCAACGGCGCCGGCAGGCGCCGGCCAGAGCGGTAGGAGGTCCTGAACCAGTATGCCTGCGGCGCGAAGCGCCGCAGGCAACCTGGGTCAGAAGCTGTTGACGTAGCTGCGCACGCCGTTGCTGACGATGAAGCCAGCGTTGTTCGGCGCGACCGGGCAAATCAGCGCAACCGCCTGCGCATAGAACAAGGTGCCCGCGGGAGCGCCCGCCGGAATGAGGCCGAACGGCACCGTCTGGCTTGCTGTCG